>NZ_JAFEVH010000087.1:0-2747 GCF_048054155.1 Wolbachia endosymbiont of Nasonia giraulti | reverse complement strand
TCCATAAGCTCTGCTACCTCAACCTTTGTCTTACCTTTTTCTATCATCAATACTGCCTTTTCCCTTAAATCCACACTATATGCCATTATAACTCAAATACTTTATTATACCTTTATCATTTACTTTAGGAAATACTATAACGCCACGGTAGCATTTATGTGTTAATAAAATTATAATATTTATATCAGCATAATTACTTTCCAGATAAGTTTACTTTATTAAAAACTTCAGGAAAATATTGTACAATTACTCATGAACTTTGGTAAAACTTACGGCAAACGCTAATGTATCTTTCAGTAAAAAAACTTTACAGCATTTTGCTAAGCTAGTTGAGTTTACTAAGCAGCCCACTCAAGAATTAGCAGAAAGACTATTTAATAGATCATGAAATGGAACTATCTGTAGTTGCTGATCAATATGACATTGAAGGTGTAGAAACAGTTGATTACAAAGATGTAAAGTGGAAATCAAGTGGATTACAAAATTAAATTTTTAAAGAATATTACTGAAAAAGATCTTCCAGTTTTACTTGCAATCTGGTGTCTGATCATAAAGGAACCAGTTTGCATGACACCATCTGCAAGTTTCAATATCTGTACGGCTGTGGAATTTTTCAAAGCGTTTTTTCTATTGAAGATAAAAGTATCTTTTATATATGATATATAGCAAAATATTAGGGTGCTTATGGTTCCAAATATAGCAATTTTAAGTGGTGGATTTTCTTGCGAAAGAGAAATATCGCTTATGAGCGGAAAAGCAGTAAAGAAGGTGCTTGATAGCCTTTCATATAATGCAATAGAAATAGATGTTGATAGCAACATTGCTGAAAAGCTTAGAAAAATTAATCCGGGCCTTGCTTTTATTGCTCTACATGGACCTTATGGTGAAGATGGCTGTATTCAAGGTTTATTGGAAATCTTAGGTATAAAATATACACACTCCGGAGTTATGGCTTCGGCTGTTGCTATGAATAAAGTGATGTCAAAGCATATATTCCGATCCCTGAGTATCGACACTCCAGAAGGTGATGTAATTAGTCGAGAAGATCTGCTAAAAAATAATATTAAAATTGATTATCCGTACGTCTTAAAACCGATTAACGAAGGCTCAAGCATTGGAGTACACATGATTTTCTCGCATGAGGATTACTTAGAACTGAAAAATAACAGTTCTACTATAATGGAAAAGATGATCATAGAAGAATACATACCGGGTATAGAGTTACATACTGCTGTGTTGCTGAATGAAGCAATTGGCACTATGGAAATACGACCAAAAAATAAATTCTATGATTATGAAGCAAAGTATACAGATGGATTTGCAGAACATATATTTCCTGCTGAAATTCCTGACAATATATATAAAATGACCTTGGAACACGCACTAAAAGTTCATCAATTTTTAGGATGCAAAACTGTTTCCCGCTCAGACTTCCGTTATAATCCCCAAAATAACACTTTAAAAATGCTTGAGATTAATACACATCCTGGCTTTACTGAATTATCGTTAGTACCAGAAATTGCAAAATTGACAAGAGGAATTGATTTTAATGAATTAATTAAAATTATTGTCAAAGACAGTTTACACCACAAGAATATTAGAGATCAAGCCGATGTTGAACAATGTTACTAGAAGCCAAAGGAGTTTTTTGCGCAAGTGTGCTTTCATGATTATAACTGCACTTTTCCTTACACTAGTACTTTATAGTTCACTTGATAAAATAACAAATCGATTCAATTACTATTTTACTTGGTGTAACGATCGCTTATCGAGCTTATTAATTAGCAATGGATTTTCAATCGACAAAGTAACCGTTACTGGAAACAAATTTACAAATGAACAGGACATTCTAAGTTTAGTAGATAGAACACAACCTATCATGTATGTATCACTCTCAAAACTAACAGATAATATACAATCTGTAAGCGAATGGATAAAACATGTAAGAATTTATAGGATTTTACCCAACACCTTACTCATTGATGTAAATGAACACAAACCTTTTGCTCTTTGGAAAGATGATAACAGAACTTCAGTAATTGACTCTGAAGGTAAAGTAATCGTAGATGATTACCAGATAGATAACCTCGTTATAATCAAAGGACAAAATTCGTTATCAAGCCTAAAATTCATTAAATATATACTAGAGAGGAAAACTCAATTAAGTGATCATATTTCTTCTTGTGTTTATGTAGGAAATAGAAGATGGAATATCATACTCGATGACAGTGCCACAGTAAAATTGCCTGAAGATAATCCTTATAGCGCATGGGATTATTTAAGCCACTTGCAAAATACAACCGACTTTACTTTTAGCAATTGGAGTATAATTGATATGCGTGTTGCTGATAAGATCCTTGTGAAGAAGTGATCTGCTCGGTGCTCCTTTTCATGTCATGCAAGTAGCCCTTTCTCTTTCATCCGAGTAGCTTAAAACTGGAATCCAGATTGCAAGTAATTAATTAGGTTGGGTGAGTATGGGTTTTGCATTATAGAAGGAAGCATTAACCATTACTAAACAAAAAGCCTTGATCTGGAGTAGAATGTTTTAAAACAGAAACATCACAAAGATCTCTCTTAGAATGAGAATTTTCTTTAGCACGTTTTAGTTTGGGAACGTTCAAAAAAGTGTGTCAAACCGAAAAAAAAGTAATAAATTGATATAAAAAATGGAGGTTTGATATGAGTCAAGCAAATAGAACTACTGGTTTGGTAGATTATAAAGAATTAGAAACAAATATCCTGTC
>NZ_JAFEVH010000086.1:0-2847 GCF_048054155.1 Wolbachia endosymbiont of Nasonia giraulti | reverse complement strand
TTGAGCTGGAAGAAAAATGGAGTGAAAAATATCCCTTAGTTACAAAATCGTGGCAAAACAATTGGGAAAATTTATCTAGTTATTTTAAGTATTCTGGGCCAGTTAGGAAGATGATTTACACCACCAATCCAATTGAGGGGGTTGCATAGACAAATCAGGAAATTTACTAAAACTAAAGGTTCATTTACCAGTACAAATGCCTTGTACAAACAGGTATATTGTGCTATAAAAAAGGTAGAGTGAAAGTGGATTACTGCTTTGCCTAATTGGGCTTTAACTATGTCTCAACTTGATATCTTTTTTCCTGGTAGGTTAAAAATTGAGTTGAATTGAAAATGCGGTCTGACACACTTTTTTGAACGTTCCCAAAAACTTTAGTTTTTTGACTTTTGTACACTATTTGTACATAAGACATTCTCTTTAAGAAATGTACCAGGCCAAGTAATATTTGCCTGTACATCACTAATAGCGCGTGCCATATTTACATTTTGTTTAGCCTTTTTTATTAGAGAACTTAATGACGTACTGATTTTATCAATAATGCGCAGATCAGCTTTAGGAACACTTGCTTCAATTGCTTTCAGACCACTTTGCACTTTATCAAGGCTATCACTTCTTATGGCAGCAGCAATATCTATAAACAATCGCTTTAGCTCTCGAGGTTGATCTTTTATAGTAAAAAGATAGTCTGGAACGATTTCGTAATCACCATTAACATTTTGTGTGCAATATTCTTCAATAGCCTCTTTTGCATCGTAGTAATCTTGTGGATTATCAGAACAAGAATATGCTGCACAAGATTCATTTCTATAATAAGGACTCCCATTACTCTCAATGTTTTCTATTCTCTTCTTTACACTAGAAACTAAACCTTTTCCAAATACGATAGTATCGTCTCTGTCTGATTTTGAAACAGCCTCTAATAGAGTAGGTATTGCGTCTTGTCTGTAACTAAAGATAAATTCTATGCATGGAATATTACCCAAACTATTTCTAGGGCCTTCTCCACACAAAAATTTACTTGGAACATGTTGTATAAAAAAGTTAACTACATCACTTGAACTACTGTCTCCTAGCATAAGTAAACATTCGGGAAATCTAGGATATTTATTCAAAAATAATGCACCATATATTCCATCGTCAATTGACTCCAATTCATTGTCAAAAATAATACTCCTTATCTTATTATAATCCTGCTCATTTATAGCTTCTTTTAACTTTTTATTTAAGTCAAGGTTATTCAACTCACGATAACGCTTATACTTTTCTTCACTAATACGTGGCATATAATACACTCTCTTTTTATAAAACATTTATACAATTAGCTTGCTTATTAACAATTGTCAATACTTAGATAAGTATATTAGTAAGTATTTTTATAATTATTGCTAACACGGAATTTTATCTGATTTTTACTAAAAGTGTATATACAAGCTAAACCTTATCACCAGGCTTAACAAAGAGATGGCCCAATGTTATTAACTTTATAGGCTTATCTTCGTTATTTACTACCACCCAAACACCATCATCTTCATGATCAACAATTTCTATTGCTGTAAATACTACATAATTATTGTCATCAACAATCTTTATTCCAAGAACGCCATCATCACTTAAGCTTAAGGCCGAAGAAGGAATTTTATATGCAAATCTTTCACCTGAAGGGAGGCTTACACTAGCAGTCAGTCCTTGCAAGGATATAATCTCATTATCAGTTACCTTTACCTCCACTCTATAAGATCCAGTTTTAGGCTCAGCAATTTTACTAATAAAACTCACTTCACCTACTAATTCCCTTCCGTCTAGCAAATTAATTTGCGCTGCACTACCCAGTTTTATTTTATTTACTTCATTTTCTGAAACATACAACACTACAAGAACCTGATCAAAATTAACTATGTCAGTTATCTTATGTCCAAGATTAACAAAATCCCCTTCATTTACGTTGATCTTATCTATATAACCATCAATAGGAGATTTAATCGCAGTGTTTTCTAAATCCAACTCTAGCCTTTTTAGGTCAGCTTTTGCACTCTGCAATGCAGTAAAAGCTGCTTCCACTTTTATTTGTGCTCCATACCCTTTTGTATTCAATTTTTTAGAGGAATGATACTCAATTTCACGCTGATTTAATAAAGCTTTGGCTTTCTCAACTTGTGCAACTCTGTCATAATCTTCTATCTTTAAAATTACATCGCCTCTTTTTACTTTTTCACCATCAGACAAATAAATAGCAATAACTTGACCACTTGTTCTTGAGACAAGGCTTGCCCTATGCAAGGGATTTACTGTACCAGAAAAATTTAAATATACAGTGCGATTTTGTGGAGTATAATCCTGAGTTTTTACTGAAAAACTACTAATTGGATTATCACTATGAACCGCCTGATCTTTTTTTAAAAATGTACTGTTGATAAAAAACAGTAGAATAAGAGCAATACTGGAAACGATGATTACTTTGTTTCTCATCCTTAAACAGTAAAATTTATTGAACAATCTTGTTAGAAATAACTGCATAAATTTTCGAACCAGAAGTGTAAGTATAATACATCTATTGTCACTCTATAAACAGTTTTATGTGAGCAAATTTTTCTAAAATTAAGTAAGTTTGCTAAAACGCAATTTTAAATCAAGAAACCTTATCCAAAAAGTTATTATGTCAATATAAGAATTAACATTATATTATCATATAAGTACTAACGTGGTGTTATAGTATTTCCTAAAGTAAATGATAAAGGTATAATAAAGTATTTGAGTTATAATGGCATATAGTGTGGATTTAAGGGAAAAGGCAGTATTGATGATAGAAAAAGGTAAGACAAAGGTTGAGGTAGCAGAGCTTATGGA
>NZ_JAFEVH010000085.1:0-2858 GCF_048054155.1 Wolbachia endosymbiont of Nasonia giraulti | reverse complement strand
CCATAAGCTCTGCTACCTCAACCTTTGTCTTACCTTTTTCTATCATCAATACTGCCTTTTCCCTTAAATCCACACTATATGCCATTATAACTCAAATACTTTATTATACCTTTATCATTTACTTTAGGAAATACTATAGCTTACAAATCGTCTTCTTGCTTCCACCGCTTTGCTTCTAAAAAGATTATGAATAGACCCTTAATATCCGAAATTTATACCTCTATATTTATTTTAATATAGGGATTCATTTCAATTTTTAAAGTTTCTATTTAATGAGAATGCTATATCATATTCGTAATTTAATTTAAATATCTGTTGCTTCTGAAATACTATTTGGTTAGTAAATAAAATCATGTCTAATACAGAAAAAATGAAAAAGGATGTTGCTGTAATTATGGGAAGCGAGTCGGATTATGGCACTATGGTGCATGCTATTAACCTATTAAAAGAATTGGAAATTTCACATGATGTATTTATAATATCCGCACACAGAACACCAGAGAGACTCTTTAATTTTACTAAGTCTGCTCAAGAAAAAGGCTTTAAGGTTATTATAGCTGGTGCAGGAGGAGCGGCTCATTTACCTGGTATGACTGCATCGCTTACTTATTTACCTGTTATCGGTATTCCTGTGCATAGCAAACAATTAAATGGGCTAGATAGTCTATTATCTATAGTGCAGATGCCAAAAGGTGTTCCAGTTTCAACAATGTCTATAGGAGAGAGTGGAGCATGCAATGCCGCTATTACTGCTGCATCTATATTGTCGATTTCTAATAGTGAAATTGCAGATAGATTAAAAAAATGGAGAGAGGAGCAAACTCAAGCAGTAAAAGAAAAACCAACATTATAATGGCAATAGTTCTTTTAGATACAAAAACCATAAATCGTATAGCAGCAGGAGAGGTAATAGAAAGGCCTGCAAGTGTGGTAAAGGAATTAGTGGAAAATGCAATAGATGCCAGAAGCTCAGAGATAGAAATTAAGATAGAAAGTGGTGGGCGTAACCTCATTACTGTAATCGATGATGGTAGCGGAGTAAAAAAGGATGATTTAGAACTTGCGTTTATGCGCCATGCTACTTCAAAATTGAGTGACAGTGAATTGATAGAGATCAAGCATCTTGGCTTTAGAGGAGAAGCTTTGCCTTCAATTGCAGCAGTAAGCAGAATAAAATTATCATCTAAGGCAAGCAAAGCAGATCAAGCATGGTCTATGAGGTATGAGGGGGGAGAAAAAATAGGAGAGCTTGTTCCTTATCCTTTATCGATAGGAACATATATTGAAGTACGAGATTTATTTTTTGCCACACCAAATAGACTAAAATTTCTCAAAACCGAAAGGGCAGAAACACAAAGCATTGTTGATATTGTAAACAACTTAGCAATGATCAATTATGGAATTGAGTTTACTCTTATCTCCGATAATAAGAAACTTCTTAAGTATGCTAAGCAGACCTCATTATTTAGCAGGCTATGCGAAGTAGAAGAAGAATTTCATGAAAACTCTTTGCAAATTAGTGAAGAAGAAGATGGAATTAGACTTACAGGATACATCTGTAAACCTACTGTCAATCGTAGCAATTCAACTCAGATCTATACATTTGTTAATGGTAGACCAATTAAAGATAATCTACTTATTGGTGCAATTCGTTATGCGTATCACGACCTTATTCCAAGCAATAGATATCCTTTTGCAGCGCTGCACTTAGAGATACCGTATGATCAAGTTGATGTAAATGTGCATCCAAATAAATCAGAGGTAAGGTTTCAGAACAAGAGGCTAATATATGAAATAGTGAGAAGAAGGCTAATAAAAGTGCTATCAAAGAGAATAGATCTTGCAGAAACTGTATTGGCCCAGAATGGAACAACAACGAATCATCTATCATCAGATCCTTTTAGTAGGTCTAGTCTTAAAAATGAATTTTATGGAAGAAGGTCGGATCCTTTTGAAAACCAGTTAATGAGAGAATTTACTTCTCCAAATATAGAGACAAAAAGCTTATCAGAACATTCAAAATCGTTTGATTGTACTGGTATGCAAAAATCTCCTCCGCGAGCGGAAACTACAATTTTGGAAAGGAAACAAACCGATCTAATAAGGGACTATCCACTTGGGTTTGCACACTGTCAAATCTACAATACTTATATTATTGCCGAGGTAAGAGACAAACTAATTATAGTAGATCAGCATGCAGCCCATGAAAGACTAGTATACGAGTGCTTAAAGGAGAAATCAAGTATAAAAAGACAAAAACTTCTTTTGCCTGAAATGGTTGAAATCAAAAATCAAGCTGGAATGGAGATGATTAAAACTTATAAAGATAAACTTTTTGAGATGGGTTTTGAGATTGAAATTAAATCAGAAAATAAGATCATAGTAAAAGAAGTTCCTGCAATCTTAGGAACAGTAGACACAAAGAGAATGCTCATTGATATAGTGGATAGACTAACAGAAATAGAAGATATATTACCTATAGAGGATAAGGTGAATAAAATACTAGCCACAATTGCTTGTTATGGATCAATAAGAGCAGGCAGAAAGATGAAATTGGAGGAGATGAATGAATTATTGAGGCAAATGGAAAAGACACCTTATTCTGGACAATGTAATCACGGAAGGCCAACATATATAGAAATGAAATTAAGCGATATTGAAAAGTTATTTGAGCGAAGGTGAGAAGTTATCACAAATATGTATAGATTATACAAGGGAACGGGGAACGTTCAAAAAAGTGTGTCAAACCGCATTTTCAATTCAACTCAATTTTTAACCTACCAGGAAAAAAGATATCAAGTTGAGACATAGTTAAAGCCCAATTAGGCAAAGCAGTAATCCACTTTTGCTCTACCTTT
>NZ_JAFEVH010000084.1:0-3293 GCF_048054155.1 Wolbachia endosymbiont of Nasonia giraulti | reverse complement strand
ATGACAGGATATTTGTTTCTAATTCTTTATAATCTACCAAACCAGTAGTTCTATTTGCTTGACTCATATCAAACCTCCATTTTTTATATCAATTTATTACTTTTTTTTCGGTTTGACACACTTTTTTGAACGTTCCCTGTGTTTTTTTGTTATCCGAGTAATTGACATTGGAGCCCAGTATCAGCTACTAGAATGACAACATTTTTTACTTAAGTCTTCGCATATTAACCATAGAGTTATTATTTTACAAGTATTTGTTGCCGCTGATCTTCTATTTTTACTTCTTCCATTTGGGTTAAGAGATTGTGCGTGAGGGTTGCTCTTGAAGTTGCCTTGCAAGGAAAAAGTCTTTTTCCTCCCGATCTTGGAGTTGCTTTGCAAGCAAGAAATCCTATTGTTCTTATGTTTGTTTTGCTAAGACTTTATTCTTATTAAGCAGTGGTTAAAAATGAGCATGGCTTTTATTATAGAATGCCCCCTATAGAAGTATGTTGATAAAATGCTTTTCCTACACGTGCTTCTTCCACACTGCATCTTCTTGATAAGACTGGCTCCTCAAGGCATTTTATACGTTGCTGTACATCATTAATGCACTGCGCTATAACATCACCAATGTTTCCATCAGCATTTTTTGCCAATAACTCATCAAACCTCTTCTCAACCTCTGCTCTCTCAGAGATATCCTTTGAAAGGTTACAATACTCCAAAATTTCATCTAATTGAAGTTCTTTTGCTAATTGAAAGTCTTCTTGCTCTTGAATTTCCTTGGTTATAACCCTAGCTCTAGAGTAATGGTTTCCACCCAGGTATATTACTTCCTTCTTCTTATTGCCCCATAATTCATCTTTCCTTACATACTCAGGATTTATCATGTTTGGGTCTGGTTTATATATTGTCATACCTTCCTGACCCTCAAAATATGCTTCGATTTCAGTATTAGATAAAGAAGCTAAAATAGGGATTTCACCGTGAAAAACAAAATACCCTTGTTTTTGTATTGCTTTGAGGTAAGTCTGATAGAAGTCTTTTTGACCAATAACTGAATCTAATATTCTGTCGTTATTAATTATATATTCCTCTTTATATTTTTCTTTAGTAAGCGTGGTGTCAAGTCTATATGCACAAGACTCAAGCTCTTCCTCTACTCTATTATACAATGTTTTCTCATTTTCTTTCTTTAGTAAATCTTCAATACTAAGTAAATCTCTTTGCTGCGCATTACGCTCATTATATGCATTGGTAGCTTGCTTTATTACTTCATATATTTCATTACAAAATTTTTCATCTTCAGAAAACTTTTCTATAATGTTATTTTTTAAAGCTTTCGTTCTTTCAACACTTTCATTTATTACATCGTCAACTTTTTTATTTATTTCCTCAATGAGCTCTTTTCATCTCTTTTGGTACATTAAGCACTTCCCCAGTGTTACTCAATAGATCTACAAAGAATGTTCTCAAGTGTTGCTTAAGAGCATTTGGCATTTTCGGATCATTCAATGATTTAAACTGATTTAAAAATTCGCGCCACTCTTTACGCATTGCTTGAGCTTTGTCAGTTTTGTATACATTAGAACTATTTTCACCAAACACGGCATGGAAAAAGCAATTGCCATCTCCTGCAGTATCATACTTAGCTACTTGACTGCTAGAAAGTTTTTGTTCCACATCACTAACGGACTGCCCTACAACATCACTAAGTTTACCTTCATAGAAATCGTTAGGGCAAGAATTACTATTTAAAAGAGTTATTTCTTGCCCAAAGCTCTTGAACCTTTTCGGACTTTCAACACCGTGAAAACCACTTGATGATTTCCGTTTCCTAGGTACATTCATTTGCCCTAATATCCTGGGCCTTCCTATTCCAACCTCAACATCATGAAAGTCACTTGGTAGTTCCCGTTTCTTAGCTGTAGTCATAGTTTTTACTTTAATTTAAGCTATATACCAACAAAATTGTAACTAATTAAGTATAGCAGAAATTTTTAAATTATGCAATAGTTATAATTTTACATAGCAAATATGAGCTTTAACTGTGGCATAGTTGGACTGCCAAACATAGGAAAATCAACTTTATTTAATGCGCTTACAGAGTCAAGTGCAGCTGAAGCTGCAAACTATCCTTTCTGTACAATCGAGCCAAATGTTGGCAAAGTGCCAATACGAGATCAGCGTTTGAAACAAATTGCCGCAATTGCTCACTCAGGGAAAATAATCTACAATCAACTGGAAGTTGTCGATATTGCCGGCTTGGTTAAGGGTGCGAGCAAGGGTGAAGGACTAGGAAATAAATTTTTGAGTCATATCAGAGAAGTTGATGCCATTGTTCATCTGCTCAGGTGCTTTACGGATGACGATATTAGCCACGTACACAGTAAAATAGATCCAATATCAGATGCTGAAGTGGTAGAAATGGAATTAATCCTAGCTGATATTGATAGCATAGAAAAAAGGCTTCCTCAGTTGGAAAAAAAAGCAAAACAAGGCGATAAAGAGCTAAAGAGACAACTTGAGCTAATGCAAGAGGTATTAGCTACTTTAAAACTCGGTAAACCGGCAAGAAGCTTGGAGAATATCAATGAAGATGAGATGAAGTCGCTTCAATTGCTAACAACAAAGCCCATTATGTACGTTTGCAATGTTGAAGATACAAATGTTATAACTGGCAATGAATTATCTAAAAAGGTAGAGAGAATGGCGGAGGAAAATAAAAGCAAATTTTATTGCATTTCAGCAAAACTTGAAGCAGATATTGCAAACCTTGATAGCGAAGAGGAAAAACAGAGTTTTTTATCAGAATTTGGCTTACAAGAATCAGGCCTTGATGGAGTAGCGCGTATCATGTATGAAGTGCTGAGTATGATAACTTTCTTTACTGTAGGGCCAAAAGAAGCACGTGCATGGCCAATAAAGATAGGATCAACAGCTGACAAAGCAGCAGGTGTAATTCACACTGATTTTGAAAAAGGCTTTATAAAAGCAGAAACGATAAGCTTTGCAGATTATGTAAAATATAGAAGCGAATTAGCCTGCAAAGATGCAGGCAAAGTTCGCTTCGAAGGCAGAGAATATGTAGTGCAAGATGGTGATATAATGCACTTTAGGTTTAATGTGTAATTAACGAAAACGATCATAAGATCTATACTCTGGGTTTGATTTGGGAACGTTCAAAAAAGTGTGTCAAACCGAAAAAAAAGTAATAAATTGATATAAAAAATGGAGGTTTGATATGAGTCAAGCAAATAGAACTACTGGTTTGGTAGATTATAAAGAATTAGAAACAAATATCCTGTCAT
>NZ_JAFEVH010000083.1:0-3590 GCF_048054155.1 Wolbachia endosymbiont of Nasonia giraulti | reverse complement strand
TCTTCCTGTCAATGGTCTTCCTTCTCGTATAGATGACAGGATATTTGTTTCTAATTCTTTATAATCTACCAAACCAGTAGTTCTATTTGCTTGACTCATATCAAACCTCCATTTTTTATATCAATTTATTACTTTTTTTTTCGGTTTGACACACTTTTTTGAACGTTCCCGTTACAAATTTTACGTAACACCCTTTCAAGAAGAGCATTACACTCTTCCTTGCTGTAAGTTATTCTTCAGTTTTTCGGTATCATTCACATTATTAAACTTTCCGCTTGGCATATCTTGAGACAAGTCGTTTTTCTTCTCTTTATCAAGCTTAACTCCCTGATAGATACAGAATGCAACAAAACTAGTTACAGCTATTGCAGCAACAGCACTGACTATGGCACAAGTTAGTATTGCTTGTTCTTGTCCCCCTACCATGTCTGCAAATGTTTCTACTTTTTCTTCTAAGCCTGTAAATTTTTCTTGCAAGCCGCTTAAGTGCTCTTGCATAGCTTGAAACTGCTCAGTACCAATCTTGTCTTCTAATGCACCAAAAACTTTTTCAAACTGCTCAACATCTATCTTTTGAGCTTCTTGCCACTCTTTTAATGCACTAAATACCTCTTCAAACTGTTTAGCATCTATCTTTTGAGCTTCTTGCCATTCTTTTAATGCGCTAAATACTTCTTGAAACTTTTTAGCATCAATATTTTGACTTTCCTGCAATGCTGTTACATCCGATTTATCAAAACCGAATACAAATTTGGTTATACCCATTTTTAACCCCCTAGCTAATTAATATATTACTATTGTACGTTTTTAGTAGTTAATTTAGTATTAAACACTATATAACTGGGATCCAATAAGAAATATCTGGTCATGCGCTGGAACTTTTGAATTCCAGTTATGCAAGAGATCTATTGATCTTAGAAATAACTTTCCTTGGTTTAAGTTAAGGGTTATTCCACCAATATCTCTCTCTTTCCTGAGTAACTCGGAGCACTGACAATACCTTCTTTCTCCATTCTTTCAACAATATTTGCAGCTCTGTTATAGCCTATTCTAAGTTGCCTTTGAATGTAACTAGTTGAAACCTTTTGATCTCTCTGAATGATGGCCACTGCTTGCTTGTATAGATCGTTCTCTTCATCTTCTGTTTCACCTTCTGATTCCGCAAAAGAATTTTCATCTTCTCGAGTGATTTCCTCCATGTAGTTTGGCTCACCTTGCGTTTTCAGATGATCAACTATATTTTGCACCTCATCATCACTTACAAATGGACCGTGAACTCGAATAATCTTGCCACCAGAAGCCATATAAAGCATATCACCCATACCAAGCAATTGTTCAGCTCCTTGTTCACCAAGTATTGTACGGCTATCTATCTTAGAAGTAACAGCAAAACTAATTCTCGTTGGAAAGTTTGCTTTTATCACACCTGTTATCACATCTACAGACGGACGTTGCGTTGCCATTATGATGTGTATTCCTGCAGCACGAGCCATCTGAGCTAAACGTTGAATAGAGCATTCTATATCTTTGCCAGCAACAAGCATTAAATCTGCCATTTCATCTACAATCACCACAATATACGGAAATGTCTCCATTTTAAGTGGTATTTTTTCAAATAAAGGTTTACCCGTTGTTGAGTTAAACCCAATCTGTACAACACGTTCCAATTCTATTCCGCTATTCATCGCTTCTGTAATTTTTTGATTATAGTTTATTACATTCCGCACATTTAAATATGACATCATACGATAGCGATTTTCCATCTCTTTCACGATCCACTTAAGAGCAATAACAGCTTTTTTTGGCTCTGTTACCACTGGTGTTATTAGATGCGGTATTGCATCATATATTGAAAGCTCAAGCATTTTTGGATCGATCATTATCATCTTGCATTCATCAGGACTTAGTCGATAAACAAGCGACAGAATCATCGTGTTAATTGCAACCGACTTACCTGACCCTGTAGTTCCGGCAACAAGCAAGTGGGGCATTTTAGTCAGATCTGCAATAACTGGTTTTCCGCTTATTTCCTTGCCAAGCGCAATTGGAAGATTTAAGTTTGCATTTTGGTATTCTGGCGATTCAAGTAAATCACGCAGCATTACAATCTCTCGCTCCTTGTTTGGCAATTCTATTCCCATGGCATTTTGTCCACGAATTATTGAAATACGTGCAGAAAGTGCACTCATTGAACGTGCAATATCATCTGCAAGACCAATCACTCTTGCAGATTTTGTACCTGCTTGTGGTTCAAGTTTGTATAAAGTCACAACCGGTCCATAACATACACTTATAATTTTTCCTTGCACGCCAAAATCACTCAGCACCTGTTCGAGCAGAGATAAATTCTTATTGCTCTCTAATGCATTCAACTGTTTTCTCTGCATAGATTCTTCTACTTTAGAAAGTAAGTGAATGCTTGGAAACTCAAACTCGCTAGAAGGTGGTTTAAAAATCTCTTCGGTAGCTTTTTTCTGTCTTTCTTTTGGTTGTTGTCTAGTGGTTCTATATTTTCCCTCTATTACTAATGGTGCTATTGA
This sequence comes from Wolbachia endosymbiont of Nasonia giraulti, assembly GCF_048054155.1. Classification (NCBI taxonomy): domain Bacteria; kingdom Pseudomonadati; phylum Pseudomonadota; class Alphaproteobacteria; order Rickettsiales; family Anaplasmataceae; genus Wolbachia; species Wolbachia endosymbiont of Nasonia giraulti. Next base: position 1,050 of record NZ_JAFEVH010000083.1, on the reverse strand, counting down.
ATAATCAGTAGTTTTACGTAACCTGAAAAACAGAAACTTTGCAAAAAAGGAAGCTATTTTTTTGCATAGGAAAAGTAAAGAATAAACTGTTCTCTTCCAACCAACCAACCCTACAACACCTATTGATGCTACTACTGTGAATATGTAAAATGGGCAGTGGTCAATTAGAGCATTACCGACTATTCCACCGTGCATGTATCTAGCAGTAATGCCAAGCGAAAGTTGCGACAATATAGCATATATTGCTACATTGATTAACGTTAGGTAGATAATTTTCAGCAATGATGCTCTGAAAATTAAAAAGTAAACTATGGTTGTAGCTATTGTAATACTAGCGAGTCCAAGAAATTGAACCAATATATCAGCTAAATATGAACCTACTACTCCGCCCAAATTTGTTACTTCCTGATTTGTAGCTGTATTTAAGGATGGATCTTTATAATTATAGCTAAAAACCGATATATATATATACATTAATAGTGACAAGTATATCGCTGATTTTAGCTGTTTTTTTAACATCTACTTAAAGTAATAAGTAATTGTATATTTTACAAAGTGAATTGCTATTATCAATATCATCACGGATAAATCTAATCCATTGAATGGTTGTATATACCTTCTGATAACCTTTAGTGGAGGATAAGTGAGTCTGTTTAAAGTTTGCATTATGCTGCTTACAATCTCATTATACATGTTAACTACATTCAATTTAATCAACAAATCGAGAGCAACTGAGCATATTAGAACGAAGCTGTAAAGATCAAGTAAAAGGTTAAGTAAGTATATGATTGGATGCATATTACTAATTTATACTAAAGTCTATTATGTGTAGTGATATGTATAAAATCAAGCCCCACAATAATTTTTATGCTGAAATAGGTGTAAACAATAAGCTATAAGATATTATACCGGGAACGTTCAAAAAAGTGTGTCAAACCGCATTTTCAATTCAACTCAATTTTTAACCTACCAGGAAAAAAGATATCAAGTTGAGACATAGTTAAAGCCCAATTAGGCAAAGCAGTAATCCACTTTTGCTCTACCTTTTTT
>NZ_JAFEVH010000082.1:0-3768 GCF_048054155.1 Wolbachia endosymbiont of Nasonia giraulti | reverse complement strand
TAATACCATAATGGAACTTTATCATCCATTTTAGAAAATACTATAGTTTTCAATTCTTCTATCAGTTAATTAATTCCCGTCAGATTAAGTTGTGTTTAGCACAATTTGTTCCACTGTTCTTCATCTAAAATTTCCACACCCAATTCCATTGCTTTTTTATATTTTGAACCTGGATCTTCTCCTGCAATTAAATAGTCAGTTTTAGTAGAAAGGCTTGAACTGATCTTTGCCCCTAAAACTTTAGCTCTTACCTTTGCCTCCCCTCTACTCATAGCACGTAGCTTACCAGTAAACACTATAATTTTGTTATTCAAAAAAGAATCGCTAGAGTTGGAGCTCACGGGAAGAATTTGCAGATATGCAGTCAGGTCATTTAACATTTTAATGTTACGTTCCTGAGAAAAAAACGATTTTAAAGATTCAGCTACTTTTTCTCCTATACCATCTATACCTACCAACTCAACATCATTTGATGACATCGAATTATACCAGTTATCATAAGATACATAATAATTTGCGAGCAATTCTGCTGCAACTTGGCCGATAAATCTGATACCCAAAGAAAATATGAACCTATCTAGAGTGATTACTCTTCTGTTTTTTATAGCACTTAATAGATTAGCTATTGACTTCTCGCCCCAACCATGATGCTCTTTTAAGGAAAACTCTTTTAATCTTTCCTCTAAAATAAAAATGTCTGGAATTTGTCTTATTAGTTCCAGGTCATAAAAAAACTTTATTTGTTTTTCACCAAGGCCAACAATGTCAAATGCATCTTTTGACACAAAATGTTTTAGTTTTTCTACTATTTGAGCCTTGCAATTAAATTCTTCAGGACATCTTACTGCCACTCCTTCAATCTGCACTTTACTACCACATTCAGGACATATGTCAGGAAAAACAAATTCAGGCATATTTGTATGACGAGAACCTTCATCTACTTTGACAATTTTAGGAATTACATCCCCAGCCCTTTTAATTGTTACAACATCTCCCTCTCTTATATCTTTACGTTTTATCTCATCTTGGTTATGTAGACTTGCTCTGCTAACTAATACTCCACCAATATTGACTGGTACTAAATCTGCAACTGGAGTTAAAACCCCCGTTCTACCCACCTGTATAAATATTTTATTTAACTTTGTCTTCGCATAAATCGCAGAAAACTTATATGCAAGTGCTGAGCGTGGCGCTTTGTGTGTACTTCCCAGACGACTTTGTAGCACCAAATCATTCACTTTATAGACTATCCCATCGATATCATAATCCAAGTTATAACGACAATCATAGATCTCGTTATAGAACTTTAGCATTCCATTCAAACTACTTGTTAAGGAACGATGCTCATTTACGCAAAAACCAAGTTTCTCAAGTTTTTCTAGTACTTCACTTTGACTTTTCTCTATTCCACCAATTAAAGAATAAGCAAAATATCTAAGAGGCCTTCTTGCTGTAATGTTCGCATTCAATTGCTTTAAAGAACCAGCAGCTGCATTTCGAGGATTAGCGAATTCATTATTTTCATTTAACTTTAAAAAGTCGCTGTTACTGATATATATTTCACCCCTTACTTCTAGTCTTCCTTGCACATCTTGTAAAAACTTAGGAAAGTCTTTTATTGTTGCAACATTGTGAGTAACATCCTCTCCTACAAAACCATCACCTCGAGTTGCAGCTTTAACAAATTTCCCATCTTCATAAATTGCAGAAAATGACAATCCATCAATTTTTGGCTCACATAGTATTTCTATTTCATCTGCAATTAAAAATCTCTTTATTTTAGACAAAAATTTCTCTACACCTTGTTCATCATAAGCATTCTCAAGAGAAAGCATAGGTTCTTGATGTTCCACCTTAGAAAATCTCTCATCAGGCGGAGCACCAACACTATCTTGTGTTGCATAAGCTTCTGGCTCTATCGCAGCTAACTTTTTTTTCAGTTCATCATATTCAGCATCACTTATCTCTGGCTTACTTTTTTGATAATATAAGATATTATGATAATTAATTTGATTTTGCAGTTTTTCTCTCATCTTTTCCAAGTCAGTCATGATACCAATATAATGCTCTTTGTCGTCAAGTCATGAATTTTTTCAAAAGGTACTATAAATTTATACTACTGCCCTGAAAAGCAATACTAATATTAATATAATTTTTGTACTTGTATATTAATGTTAGTATGGTTTTTAAATTAAGGAGTACATTATGAAAGAATACAATTACAAAAATTTGGCTGACGAATCAAACTTCGGCTCTCAAGTGTATCGTGCAGGAATGTTTGATAAAATTCTTGGTATAAGCAAAACAGCAAAAGAAGCTGCGAATCAAGTAATATCTCAAATGGGTAACGATTTAAAACTAGAAGCTAGAAAATCAGCTCAAGATGAAGTAAAAAAAAATAGAAGGAAAAATGCTAACTTTAGCTGAAGAGAAAGCTAACAAAATAGCTACCGAAAAAGCTAATCAAATAGAAAAAAAAATATCGACTTCAATTGATAAGACAGTAAAGTCAGTAGAAGCAAATGCTGAAAAAGCAGCAAAAAATGCAGCTGAAAAAGCAGTGAAAAAAGTAGGACCAGAAGTTGCAGATCTGCTAAAGCCAGAAATAAAAACTCAGGTAGAAGAAGCAGTAAAAAAATACACTGAAGAAAAAATTGAAAGCCTTATAAAACCTGAAATCACAGACAAAATAGCCGATATTGTCACTTCACAAAGCAAAGAAATAAGAATACTTTTAGAAGATGAAATGAATAAATTAATCGAAGATGCACATAAAAATTTGAATGGGAAAATAGATCAGATTAAATGTGAACTTACAGAAGTAAAATCTAATATCTTAGAAGCTATAGTATTTTCTAAAATGGATGATAAAGTTCCATTATGGTATTACCAACCAAAAGCTGTAAGTCTGTATATTTATACATGAGAGGTCTGAGGCGGCTTTTGATGGTATGCCAACAGTATTCTATAGGATTCAAATCTGGTGAATATGTTGGAAGATACAGCAAATGACAGCCAAAAGACTCTATTAATGATTTTGTTTTAGTGGTCTTATGAAATGTAGCATTATCCATAACTATAGTTGTGCCAAGTGGCAATTTAGGTAATAACATCTTCTCCAACCATGTATTGAATACCTCTTTGTCACACCCACCTTTGAAAGTCATTGGTGCAATAAATCTCTTTCCAATCCACCCGGCTACTATACTGATTCTCTCTCGAGTTCTCCCTGGAATATCTGCATAAATTTTCTTTCCTCTTGGAGCGCGTCCATATTCTCGGTATAACTTATTATCAACTCCTGCTTCATCTATATATAAGATGCTGGAATGGTCTATTTTTGAGATTTTATCAATAAATTGCTCCCTATCTTCTTGATTGCGCTCTTGATATAGTGTGACTTTTTTTTAAAGTAATTTTTAGCTGTTTTAGTCTATACCAAATTGAGTTTATTCCAAATCCAAGATTTTGTTTCATCTCTGCCAGAGTATGATCTGGATTCTTTGTAACATATTCTTCGAGTATTTTGGGGTCTATTTTTCGAATAAAGCTACCGTTTTTTAGATGGCTTGAGGCTTTCACCAGCAGCTTTCTTTTTTAACCAACGGTACAGAGTTGCTATTCCTATCTCCATAAGCTCTGCTACCTCAACCTTTGTCTTACCTTTTTCTATCATCAATACTGCCTTTTCCCTTAAATCCACACTATATGCCATTATAACTCAAATACTTTATTATACCTTTATCATTTACTTTAGGAAATACTATA
>NZ_JAFEVH010000081.1:0-3850 GCF_048054155.1 Wolbachia endosymbiont of Nasonia giraulti | reverse complement strand
ATGACAGGATATTTGTTTCTAATTCTTTATAATCTACCAAACCAGTAGTTCTATTTGCTTGACTCATATCAAACCTCCATTTTTTATATCAATTTATTACTTTTTTTTCGGTTTGACACACTTTTTTGAACGTTCCCAATAAAGATATAAAAGCCCCACAAACCACACCTAAATACACGGCGGTAGTCTACATCATAGCTCAATCATCTGTCAACCCATATTCCTTCCACTTCTCTGTAACTTTCTTTATTATTTCCTCGCTCATTTCAATTTTTCTTCCCCATTCTCGTTTGGTTTCAGGTGGAAGTTTGTTTGTTGCATCAAACCCTATTTTACCTCCGAGACCACTTTCAGGGGAAGCAAAATCTAAATAATCAATTGGGGCATTCTCTATCGTAATTGTATCACGCACAGGGTCCATTCTTGTTGACATTGCCCACATCACTTCCTTCCAATCACGTATATTTATATCATCATCAACAACTATGATAAATTTGGTATATAAAAACTGTTTGAGAAAAGAGAGTATGCCCATAACAATTCTTTTTGCATGCCCTGGATAAGCCTTTTTTATCGATACTACCGCTATTCTATATGAACAACCTTCTGGGGGCAGATAAAAATCTACTATCTCCGGAAACTGATTGATGAGAATCGGCACAAAGATTTCGTTGAGTGCTTCACCAAGAATTGATGGTTCATCAGGTGGTTTGCCAGTAAAAGTGCTGAGATAAATTGGATCTTTGCGCATTGTAATTGCAGTGATGTTAAACTCAGGAAACTGTTCAACAGCATTATAGTAACCGGTATGGTCTCCATATGGCCCTTCATCTTGGTAATTATCCAAACTTACATATCCTTCCAAAACAATTTCTGCATGAGCTGGAACCTGAAGAGGAATAGTTTTACAATTTACAAGCTCAAGTGGTTTTTTTCGCAGCAGCCCGGCAAATTGGTATTCTGATAAAGTCTCCGGCACCGGAGTTACTGCAGCAATAATCGTTGCAGGATCGCTACCAATCACAGCAGCCGCAGGAAACTTCATATTTTGCCCCCTCTCCTTCCACCGTTTATGGTGACCTGCACCACCACGATGTGCAAGCCAGCGCATGAGAGTCGTTTTTTTATTCACAACCTGCATACGATATATTCCAAGATTAAAATTATCTTGCTTGTCTGCTGTTGGTCCTTTTGTTACCACAAGTGGCCAAGTGATAATCGGTGCAGGCTCGTTTGGCCAGCATGTCTGAATAGGTAGCAAACTAAGATCCACCTTATCCCCAGTTAGCACCACCTCTTGACATGGAGCTTTGCTTACAACTTTGCTCCGCATCGACAATACAATTTTTAGTAGAGGAAACATTTTCACAGCATCTTTGAAGGTTTTTGGTGGCTCAGGTGATCGCAAAAATGCTAGAAGTTTACCCAGATCCCTTAATTCATCAGAATTTATACCAAGTCCGAATGCAATTCTCTCAATAGTACCAAATAAATTCACTAAAACGGGAATTGAATTTTTGCCATTTTCTGTGACAACATTTTCAAAGATGATAGCTGGTCCCTTGTTTGACAAAACCCTACGATGAATTTCTGTCATTTCAAGAATAGTTGAAACTTCTTTTTTAATTCTAATTAGATCTTTTTTTTCTTCTAATGCTCTGATGAAGTCGCGTAAGTTATTGTACATATTTTAAAAATTTTAAGCCTTTTAAGAAGTGCTTTTCCCAGCACAACTCATTCACTTATTATTATAGAGGCTCTAGAAAAATTATTCTCCAATTCGCTTTTTAAGTTTTTATATTCAGCAGTCTTTAATTCTTCATTGGTAATAAAGCTTTTCTTTATGGTTATTAAATTGCTAAATTCGGTTCCATCATTTTTATATTTACAGAACCTATTTACATATAACCAAGGAGAATCTATTTCAAAATTCAAATTTTCACAGTTTTTAATTTTGATATCTTTTATTATCATATGGCTTTCCTTAGTTTTAGGAACACCAATAAAAAGGTCTGACACTTGGTCAGAAGCTGTATTGACAACATCATTAAGCCAATTATCTCCTAAATTCAAAGCTGGCCCTAAATTTGTCTTAAAAATCTTATTTTTTTGCTGAAACTCATATTTGATTGTAAGATCCTCTACATTACGCAAGGTAAGGTCAGGCAATTCTAAGAACTTCTTTTCTTCTTCATCAAGATATACTCTACTAATCATACGAAAAACAGAATCTCTTAACTGCTCATCTGAATAATATAATCCAACACCTGTTAAGCCTAAGGCTGCTTCCCCTTGCACGGTAAGCTGGCCATATTCATTTACAACGTTATCTTCTATAGTTAATTCACTATGGGATATCACTTTTGAATTTTCACCTTGTACAGCAGGAATCTTTATGTAATCTGCTTCCTCAGAATCGAGTACTAGAGCGTTCCTATCAGCAATGTCTGGGAAAATACCCTGTGCCATACTGACAGTGTTAGTTGGATCAATCCAATATATTTTTCCATCTCTATTTATTACTCTGAGCATCACATGATTAAAATTACCCATATTAGGTAATGCTTCAGGATTAGAAGTGCTAGTAGTTCCTCTCATAACTAAAATAGGTTGAACTTTATAACCAAGTTCTTGTAAAATAGCAGCCGTGCTAGCAGAAAAGTCTTTGCAATCCCCAACTTGAGAATCAGCAATTTTCTCCAAATCTCTCGGAAAAAATTTTCCTGACACTGTACGCCAGTCTCCCATGTACTGAACTTTTTCATTCAATAAAGAAGTAACTGCATTAATTTTCTCCTCATCGGTACTCTCATTGTCAGCAAATTCTGCTATAGCTTCAAAAGTTGCAGGAAGCGGCTGATTGATAACGCTATGATATCCAGGAGCTAATTTTTTAGCTAAATCCTCCCATTCAGATAAGCTTGAAAGTGATACCCAAGTGTTGTGTTTTATGTTCAATATTCCATTATGTGGTTCATTTGTTGCGTTTTCATAAACTGCTTTCTTTAAAGCAATGCTTATAGAGTGTATATCATCATTTTTTTCCTCAGCGATTTCTAATACTTCTCTTGGATCATTAACTTTAATCTCCAGGGGTAATTCAGAATTGATTTTAGTATTTTCTGCTTGTAAATAATCCCCATGATAAGAAAAGCTCAAGCCATAAAAATTATCAACAGGAACCTTTTTGTTAACTTGTTTATACCTTAAATATACTTCTGTACCAATTTCTATTTTAGGAAACGATATAGTTACTTGCCTTAGCTGATCGAAGCCTTTACTAGGACTAGCTAGCGGTTTATCCTCTATCATGTCTTCAGTGACTATATATTCCTCTCCGTTATAAGCTGTTTTAGCTTCTAAAACAGTCAAATCTGCACTATCATCATTGTAGATTAAACTATACAGAGAAAATCTATCACGCCCAGACTCCTTGAGTATTTTTGCTTGAAGCTCTACTTCCGTTTCATAGGTACCATCTCTATTAACATTAATGTTAACATTAGAAAACTTAACCTCGACAGAAGCATCTTCGTACTTGCTCCACCTTGCTTCAGCTGTCGAAGCTACAAAAAATGCTAACATTGCTAAGTTAAGGATAGTTTTTAAAAACCTCATTATTATAACCAAATAAAATACCTATATACCGTATTACTAATTTTAACTTAAAATTCGCAATTGCACAAATATTGTAGATGCAATCTAAAATTACGGGAACGTTCAAAAAAGTGTGTCAAACCGCATTTTCAATTCAACTCAATTTTTAACCTACCAGGAAAAAAGATATCAAGTTGAGACATAGTTAAAGCCCAATTAGGCAAAGCAGTAATCCACTTTTGCTCTACCTTTT
>NZ_JAFEVH010000080.1:0-3857 GCF_048054155.1 Wolbachia endosymbiont of Nasonia giraulti | reverse complement strand
CTCTTCCTGTCAATGGTCTTCCTTCTCGTATAGATGACAGGATATTTGTTTCTAATTCTTTATAATCTACCAAACCAGTAGTTCTATTTGCTTGACTCATATCAAACCTCCATTTTTTATATCAATTTATTACTTTTTTTCGGTTTGACACACTTTTTTGAACGTTCCCCGTTATACCTTTTGAAATCTAGAAAAAAAGCTTTTCAGTTTGATTTTTTATTACGATAATTAAGTTTACACTCTTGAGCGAAAACGATGCTGAAACGCCTTTTCCTTATTTTTGCATTTGTATTACTCATCCCACTGTCAAATGTTGATGCCAGAAGATATATCAGAATTGTTGGATCTTCAACTGTTTTTCCTTTTATCTCATTTATATCTGAAGAATTCAGCCGTATATTTTCCTTTAAAACTCCAGTTGTAGAATCGATAGGAAGTGGATCAGGGTTCAAAATGTTTTGTTCAGGAATAGGGGAAGGCACACCAGATATCACTACTTCATCTCGCCCTATGAAGGAAGTAGAGAGAGAATTATGTAAAAGAAATAAAGTGAATGAAGTAATAGAGATCATAATTGGCTATGATGGAATTGTTATTGCAAATTCAAATCAAAGCCATAGATTTGATTTTACAAAAAATGACCTGTTTGAAACTTTATCTTCATATTCTGAAGACAATGATAGATTAGTAAAGAATAACAAGAAATTTTGGTCTGATGTAAATCAAGCTCTACCAAAAACAGAAATTAAAATCTATGGCCCACATCAAAATACAGGTACACATGAAACTTTGATTAATTTTATTATGCTTGATCAATATTCATGTATGAACTCAAGGATTTTCAAAGAGAATTATCAAGACCAAGAAAAAAGAAAGAAAGCATGTAGTAATATCAGAGATGATGGAAGATATATAGAAGTTGGAATTAATGAAAACATAATAATACAAAAATTGAAGAGCAATAAAAATGCTTTAGGAATATTTAGCTTCAGCTTTTTAGCGAAAAACCAAGATGAGATTCAAGGAAGCACAATCGCAGGAATTGAGCCAACTTATAAAAATATATCATCGGGGGAGTATATGTTAGCAAGGCCTTTATATCTTTATATAAAGAAAGAACACTTAGATACTGTTGATGGATTAAGGGAATTCATTAGAGAAGTTGTAGACTCTATTAGTACTGAGGGTGGATATTTATCTAGGCTTGGCTTAATTCCACTTTCAAGCGAAAATATGAAAAAAGTCTTGGAAAAGGTTCGTGATATAATATGATGACTTTGATATTTTTTTATTCTGGATACTAGGTTAAAAATAGAACGTTTAAATTTCTTGTTTTTATTGTTATCATGCTTAGATTCCCTAAGAACTTATTTACTACAAAATACAACAAGTTCTATTTATTTGAGAAAGTTGTGCGTCTTGTAGAACAGATTTTGTTGTAGGTTTCTCTGTAGCTATTTCAAGGTTTTCTTCTATGCTTTTTTGTTCTGTGTAATCTTTAACTTCTTGAATGAAATCTTCAAGCCACTTCTCACTACCTATCTTGGCATGTCGTTGTTGCTCACCTTTAAGAAGCTTTATTACAGCTGCATCTTGATTTTCAGGCACTCTTTGATATTTAAGCCACAAGTCACGAATATCAGGAGGAGCTTTTTTCAAATGAGCTTCAAAGGTTGCTTTTGTGTCTTTTGTACTTTCTTCTTGTTGATCTTGATGGAATTTAAACCAGAAATCGCGAATATCAGGAGAAGCTTTATCCCAAAGAAGTTTAGTAATTTCTTTTATATTTCTCAGATCTTCTTGTTTCAATCTTTTACCATCACCTATATATCGTTTATTAAGACCAACTTGCAGAGGATAAAGTAAAAGGGTAGTTTTGCTCTGTGAATGTATAGGTCTATTTAAAATCATTGCTAGATTTGTATCACAATCTTCTAATACTGCTTTAACTTTTTTAACATCTAAATAATCTATTGCTTGACGTAATTTGTGGTGAAGATCACTTGTTCTCTTTAAGTTTTTCACTTTTTGCATATGCGAATCATCACTTCCTTCCTCTTCTTGCATAGCTATATCACACGAAATACTCTCAATTTTTTGCTCCATTTTCTGTATACATTGATTAATTTCCTTTTGATTTTTTTTGAATATAACCAACTGTGAAATGGTACAAGAATTAGGTAGATCGTCTTTAAACTCTTTTTGTATATTACTAGGTAATTCGCTTTTCAAAACTTCTTGTATATCGCTATCGTAATTATTTTTTATACTCTCAAAGTTGCCTTGTATAGCTTCACTAATTAATGAATCTCGAATGTTTTTTTGTCTTTCAGTTAATAACATACCTTACCTCTACCTCTTATGGCAAATTTAGCGCTATAATTATACGTATTTATAATCAAGTCAAGAGAAAAAATTAGCAAAGCGGTTGAAGTTTTAATAACATATAGCTTTCAAGTTACTATCTATGGAAAATCTGCAAGTTTTACGTTCAATTGCGTTTATTGTGGGAATTTTTCTATTGTTGTTTGGCGTAGCAATGCTTATTCCTGCTATTACTAATAATTATCTAGGTTACGAATGGAAAAATTTTCTGGTTGGATTTATAGTTACCTGCACATTTAGTGCAATTTTTATTTTATTGGGTAAACTAAGTAAGTTACATGGAATGCCGGCAATTTTTGCGATTACTAGCTGTACCTGGATTGTATTATCTCTATTTGCAGCTATTCCATTCTATCTTGATAGTCTAAGCTACGTTGATGCACTATTTGAAGCAGTATCTGGGATTACAACCACAGGGGCAACTGTGCTCAGCGAAATTGAACAACAATCTCCAGGGATACTACTGTGGAGAGCAATGCTGCATGGTATAGGAGGATTTGGAATAATTACAGTAGGAATTGCAATTTTTCCCATATTTAAGGTTTTGAGCTTAAATAATTTACTCTATTCTGAGTACTCAGATGCTCTTAAAAGAAAGTTACCACATACGCGAAGCGTAGTAATACATATTGCAGAAATATATTACTGCCTAATTTTATTGTGCATATTTTCCTACTATCTAGCTGGCATGCCATTATTTGACGCAGTATGTCACGGAATGTCCGCTGTATCAACTGGTGGATTTGCTAACTATAACGATTCTATAGGCTACTACAATAACCCTATATTGGAGGTCATAACAATTATCTTTATGATTTTAGGCTCTTTACCTTTTCTGAGCTATTTAAAAATTATAAGACGATTAGACGTTTGTTATGATGAACAGGTCTCTTACTTTATTAAGATAGTTGTTATCTCATCTTTGCTTGCTTGTTTTTGGTTATATAAAAATTTTGACTTAGGAGTATTTTTATCATTTAGGTACAGCACATTCACCATTACCTCCTTTATCACATCAACTGGCTATGTAATGTGCAACTACTTGAATTGGAGCTTTATTTCAGTCTTAGCTTTCTTTTTAGCCTTTATTGGTGGATGTGGTGGTTCTGCTAGTGGTGGAATCAAAATCTTCCGTTTAGTCATTTTTCTAAAGTCTATAAGGAATTACTTTAGCTCTTTATTAGATCCAAGTGAAAGCGATAGAGTAAAACTCAATGGTAAAATACTGGAAAATGACGAAGTTCAATCCGTCTTTACGTTTTTTGCGATTTACATGTTAACGTTCACTATATCATCAATAGTGATGTCTTACTTGAGCAATGCGGACTTTATAACTATAGTATTTCCTAAAGTAAATGATAAAGGTATAATAAAGTATTTGAGTTATAATGGCATATAGTGTGGATTTAAGGGAAAAGGCAGTATTGATGATAGAAAAAGGTAAGACAAAGGTTGAGGTAGCAGAGCTTATG
>NZ_JAFEVH010000079.1:0-3860 GCF_048054155.1 Wolbachia endosymbiont of Nasonia giraulti | reverse complement strand
AATGGAAAAACAGCAGCTTTAACTGCAAAATGATTGAAAGGCTTGTTTTCCTGATTCAATTTTTTACCCAAAATAACCTGAGTGGCAAGCTTTGCAATAGGAATATTGATTACCTTGGAAATAAAAGGAACTGTACGGCTAGCCCTTAAATTCACTTCAAGTATGTATACATCACTCTCTTGAACAGCAAACTGAATGTTTATCAGACCTTTCACTTCTAGTGCAAGAGCTATTCTTTCAGTTTGGAGCTCGATCTCTTTTATTACTTCGTCACTCAATGTATTTGTCGGTATTGAGCATGTTGAATCGCCAGAGTGGATACCAGCTTCTTCAATGTGCTCCATGACCGCTGCAATGAAAACTTTTTTCCCATCACATACAGCATCAACGTCAACCTCAACTGCATTGACTAAAAATTTATCAAGAAGCAGTGACCCGTGTTCAAAAATTTTGGTTTGATTCAAGACATACTCTTTAAAGCTCTGAGTATCGTGTCTAATCGACATAGACTGACCGCCGAGGACATATGATGGCCTGACTACTAGTGGAAACCCCACCTTTTCTGCGTTGGTTAACGCTTCTTTTACTGAATGGCAGATAGAACTTTCAGGTTGTTTTAAATTAAGTTGCAAAGCAAGGTTTTTAAATCTCATGCGATCTTCTGCAAGGTCAATAGAATCAAACGAAGTTCCCAGAATTTTGAAACCTCTCTCGTTAAGCACTTTGGCTAACTTTAAAGGTGTTTGACCACCTATTTGAACTATTACACCAACCAGTGTGCCATTTTCTTGCTCTTTGCTTAGTATTTCAAGCACATCCTCTGCAATCAGTGGGGCGAAATATAAACGATCAGCGGTATCATAATCAGTTGAAACGGTTTCCGGATTACAGTTAATCATTATTGTTTCATACCCCATTTCTTTGGCGGCAGAAGCTGCATGTACGCATGCATAATCAAACTCAATACCTTGACCAATGCGATTTGGACCACTTCCTAAAATGACAACTTTTTTTCGATCCGAAATATTCGCCTCACATTCCGTTTTATTTTCAACATCACCCTCATAGCAGCCATACATATAAGCAGTGCTCGATTCAAATTCAGCTGCACAGGTATCTACACGCTTATAAACTGGATTAACATCAAATTTTTTCCTTATTGCTTCAATTTGTTCTACTTTCTTATTGCTCAATTTTGCCAATCTTGCATCTGAAAACCCCATTTTTTTCAGCTCTAACATTTCATATGCAGTTCCAGGAAGGCCGTTTTCCTTGATTTTTTGTTCAGCCAAGATGATTTGCTGTATATTTTGCAGAAACCATAAGTCATATCCTGTAATCGAATTTATTTCTTCTATGCTAATTCCGTGACGCATTGCGTCAGCAGCAATCAGTAATCTGTTTGGCAGCAATTTTGCTAATTGAGATTTAACATCTGTGTCTTCAGAAAACACTTCATCAAGTCCCGTGAGCCCTGTTTCAAGTGAGCGAAAAGCTTTCTGTAGTGACTCATTAAAAGTGCGGCCTATAGACATTACTTCTCCCACTGATTTCATGGAGGTTGATAGTTCACAATTCGTCCCCTTAAATTTCTCAAACTCAAATCGAGGAATTTTAGTGACGATATAATCAATCACTGGTTCGAATGCAGCAGGTATAACTGGAGCACAGTCGTTACATATTTCATCGAGCGAATAGCCAATAGCAAGTTTAGTTACAACTTTTGCAATAGGATAGCCTGTTGCTTTCGAAGCAAGTGCAGAAGAGCGAGAAACCCTTGGATTCATTTCAATTACAACGAGGCTTCCATCTTCTTTAGGATTCACTGCAAACTGAACATTTGCACCGCCGGCACTAACATCAATTTCTCTCAGCACTGCTATAGATGCATTTCTCATCTGTTGGTATTCTACGTCACGCAGAGTCAAAGCAGGAGCAACAGTTATGCTATCCCCAGTGTGCACTCCCATCGGATCAACATTTTCTATCGAACAGACTATTATGCAGTTATCTTTACAATCGCGGATAACTTCCATTTCATATTCTTTCCAGCCGATAATTGATTCATCTATCTGAACTTCATTTATTGGCGAAATTTTGAGAGCACTTTCTGCGATATTGAAAAACTCCTCTTTATTATATGCTATGCCACTACCTGCGCCACCAAGAGTGAATGACGAGCGGATAATTGCTGGTAATCCAACGTAATCCAAAGCCTCTTTTATTCGTTCTTGATTTTTTATAATGATACTTTTGGGGTATTTCAGTCCTATTTTATCCATGGATTGGCGGAATAACTCTCTATCCTCTGCTTTTTTTATTGCTTCTCTATTTACCCCTATTAATTCTACGTTGTATTTGTCTAACACTCCATCATCTGCAAGTTTTATTGCACAATTGAGCGCTGTTTGCCCGCCCATTGTTGGCAATATTGCGTCTGGCCTCTCCTTAATTATAATTTTCTCTATGATTTCAGGCAGTACCGGCTCAATATACGTCGCATCAGAAAACTCAGGATCTGTCATTATAGTTGCGGGGTTGGAGTTAACCAAAATGACTTTATAACCTTCGCTTTTTAATACTTTACAGCTTTGCGTTCCGGAATAATCAAACTCGCATGCCTGACCTATAACTATTGGGCCTGCTCCTATTACTAATATAGATTCTATATCTGTGCGTTTCGGCATAATTACAATAACGGTCTCTATTCAAGTAATGTTACCAATCTTTCCTGTATATGTGAATTTTTATTAAACCTATTAGCTAATTACTTTTAGGCTTGACGCATAACTGTACGAACATTGCAATTTGCGTGGCAGATTCCAGTGCTTGACACACAGCTGTACAAACATTCATTTTTGAAGGTAAATTGCACAGCAAATGATGTCATTCAAGTAGCTGACACTGGTTCCTTTATGACGGCAGTGCCCAGAGGTGTCATCCCAGTCTGGGATGGCTTTGTTGCATCGCTACTTATGAAAGCTAACTATAATTAGGATTATAAGCAACTTATTGAAAATCTTGTTTTTTTTGCAATCAATCTGATCAAATTTAAGAATAGTAACTTGTTATTTATATTAATAAATTTAATTCTATTGAAAATAGCTAAAGCATTGAAATTCTTGAATTTTAGCCGGATTAGTGAGTGGTAGTGAAATTTCTTTTACTCAAATTTAGGTATTCACTGACCGTTCTTGTTATAAATACCAGAATAATAAGCTACTGATATTCTCCACCTTTTTTATCTTTAATCCATCATAGCTAGCGATGCAACAAAGCCATCTGGGATCCAGAAAACTTAACTTTAAATAAGTGGCTGCATAATAAAGACTAGATTCCAGTGTCAAGCACTGGAATGACACCATAGAGGCACTGGGATGACATCCTTCCTAGTGGAGATTACTCTCAAATCACAATGTTCATACAGTTGTGGGCTTAACGGTATCTTTGCAGATACTATGGTAATTTATTCGGGAGATTTGCTGAGCGGTAAGATTTTTCCTGATATGCTGCAGTCTTCAGAAGCTAATTCCACAAATTTATCTGTTAGTTTATCAGGTGACACCAATTCAGATCCAGGAAATGCCTGCTCACTACCCACAGGTCCTTCCGTGTATACAGCATTTACACATAATTTTGTATGTTTTGTCTCAGATGCATATATCTGCACCATTATTTCTAGTGCAACTTTACTTGCAGCATACGGCATCCAATATGGATAAGAGGAAGGAGAAAGTGTCACTTCTGAGGTCATGAATATCGCTCTTCCAGCATTAGACTTTTTTAGCATTGGATCTAAGTTTTTTAGTAAGCACCAATTGGCAGTAAAATTTGTATTCATTACGTTCTGTAGCTCTTCA
>NZ_JAFEVH010000078.1:0-4143 GCF_048054155.1 Wolbachia endosymbiont of Nasonia giraulti | reverse complement strand
AAGGTAGAGCAAAAGTGGATTACTGCTTTGCCTAATTGGGCTTTAACTATGTCTCAACTTGATATCTTTTTTCCTGGTAGGTTAAAAATTGAGTTGAATTGAAAATGCGGTTTGACACACTTTTTTGAACGTTCCCATTTTCAGTGAGTAAATCTTATTCTTTCGATAGTCTTCTATTCCTAAAGCAAAAGTCCTTTCTACAACCCACCTTCTTGGCTGTACTTTAAACCCCTCATTGGTAGTAGCTAAGGCGGTGTGTCTTTGTTGACTTAGAACCTACATGAAGGCCTTTTGACAATCTCAATATCCATACCATATTCTTCCTTTATATGATTTTTAAATTTTCTCCTTGGTATCCCATCACATTTTTTTAACTATAGTATATTTTTTTCTTACTTTCCTGTATGATACTCTGGAATAGCTTTCTATTCTTGTCCATTCCCTTTGACTTAGGTCTGCTGGGTGCTTTTTTCTCGTCTTTACCCAGTACTAAAACTTTAGATATTATAGCCTCTTTTACTAATCTCTGGACAAGCTCTAGCTTCGGTAAACTCAGTAGAAGGTTCTTTTGCAAAAAATGCAGCATGTACAGCATTTTTAATAAAAAAACATGCGGCAAGTGCAAATATTGCTGTCGGTACATAGCGCAAAGGAAAAGCTATACTAAAAAAAGTAGCAGAAGCGACGATTAAGCAACAACAAGTCAGTATCGTTTGATCACGTAGATAACGTCTATCAACTCCACCGTATTCAGCCATCAACCCTTTAACTTTATCATTGCTACCGTATGGCAGAGTAAGCGTTTTAATCAAATTCATTACACCATTATTAGTGAAATATGGAGCACACTCTATAACTCTGGAGCCATTAACCTTCTGATTAGGATCTGCACCATACTTTAGAAGCAACTCTAAATATTTTTCGCGTTTATCGTTGTCACAATTGATTGCTTGATATAATGGACCTCGACCATTTTCATCTAACATATTAGGATTAGCACCATATTTCAAAAGTATTTCCATAGTATGATCATCATCAAACAAAAACGCTTCAAACAACGGATTTTTACCATTTCTATCTACCATATTAGAATCAGCACCATATTGTAACAATAACTCTACAATTCTGCTGTCGTCGAGAACCATATAATAGTATAACGAAGCTTCATTATGTAATAGCTTTATATTAGGATCAGCACCATTTTCTAAAAGAAGTTTCAAAATACTATAATTTCTTGAATCTTTAGCTTGCATTAAAGCAATAGATAATGGAAAGTAAATACAAATAAGTTCTTCATTGATGTAATCACCAAATCTTCCATCTTTACTGCTTTTGAATTTGGAAAAAAGCTTTTCAAGAAACTTTATATCCTGATTATATAGAGCCCTACTTAAGTAAAACCTCAAATCTCCAGGCGAATTAATTTCATTTAAATTTTCGTCAGTTAGATTTTTAACCCCTTCTATATTTTCCTTAGTGAGAAATTCATATGCATTACCTAGCTTTTTAAATTTCTCCTCATTTTGTTTCTTTGCAGCCTCTGAATGTTTATCAGGATGATATTTTAAGGCTAATTTTCTATACGCTGATTTAATTTCTTGTTCACTGGGCGCATCGCTTGATTCAAAACCTAATATTTTTAAAGCTTTCTTTCTACTTACAATAAATTCCCCACTGAAATATGTTAAATTAAACGTAACCCAAAATTTCAAAAAGTAAAGCTTTTATGTCAAAATTGCATCTATTTCATAACTGTACAAATATTGTAGATCAGGAAACTTCAGTCCTTGATACTGGAATAACATCTCTATACTACTCCGGGCCAATCTAAATATTAAGAAATTTACCATATAAAAAAAAGGCAAAAGAAACCCTATTAGCTATTATCTATTTTTTAAATTTACGTTCTTTATTGTCTCATTTGACGTTCACTAAACAGAATGTAGTCTAAGTACAAACTTGTGAAAGGCTTATGTGTAATGCTTCTCCACATAATCACTAATAATTTCCTTAAATTCTTCAAAAATATTATCACCTTGTAAAGTTTTGAAATATTTGCCGTCTTTGTAGACTGCTGAAACAGGTTTTTCTCCGTATCCAGGCAGGCTGATCCCCAGATTTGCATGTTTGCTCTCTCCAGGACCATTTACTATGCATCCCATAACAGCAACGTTCATATACTCTACACCAGGATTCTTTTTCTTCCATACCGGCATATGAGTTTTTATGTAGCCATTTACTTCCTTAGTTAATATACGAAAACGATCGCTACTTGTGCGTCCACAACCAGGACATGAACTCACCTGAGGGTTAAAGTAGCGCAAACCTATAGACTGCAGTATTTCCTGACATACTACCACCTCATTAGTGCGTGATTCACCAGGGCGCTGAGTTAAAGAAGCCCGGATAGTGTCTCCAATACCATTTTGCAATAAATAAGTAAGCCCTGCTGTGGTATTTACTACGCCTTTGTTACCCATACCAGCTTCGGTTAAACCCAAATGCAGCGCATAATTGGAAGATTGTGCAAGTGCCGTATAAACTAAAATTAAATCTTGCACTCTACTGACTTTACATGAAATGATTATTTTCTCTGCATTAAGGCCAATCTTTTCAGCTTTTTTTGCACTACCAAGAGCAGACATTACAAGCGTCTTACGTAATATAACATCAGAAGTTTTTGGATTACTAGACAAGGAGTTTTCATCCATTAATTTTTGTGAAAGGTACTTATCAAGACTACCCCAATTTACTCCGATTCTGACAGGAAGATCATGCGTTATTGCATACTCTATAATTTTTTCAAATTTTTCATCACGTTTATCACCAAAGCCTATATTACCTGGATTTATCCTAATTTTACCCAGAATTTTAATGTTGTCTGGATAATCCTGAATCAGCCTGTAGAGCTCATATTGTCCACAGCCTACTAATATCTTACCATCAAAGCCTTCTTTATTTATTTCCTCTACTATATAAGGTATTGCTTTTGCTACTTCCTCTGAGTTCAAAGCAATTCGCACCAATTCTGAACCTGCATGCGCTAGTTCTATTACTTCTTTTGCATATTTCTGAGCACTGCTTTTTATGTTGTCAGAATCTATATGTGCACCAAGTGCCATGGATTGAACAACTATAGGATTATTTCCACCTATCTTCACTTGTCCAACTTTTACAGTATGAGTTTTATGCCTGGAAACCGGCGATGACTCATATGCATCATCACTCAATGTCAGGTCTCTATCTAGCATATTATTAATCGTGACACTATTTTACTGTGTCAACTACACTGCCAAATGAACTTGAACCATTTAAACTATGCTGTGGTGTTCTATTTAGATCAGTAATAGAATCATGAGAGCACGTTCTTCTTGATGGACTTTCTTTTATAGTAACATTTATAGGGGAAACTTTTTTTTCTCGTGTTGAAGTAACTTTTTTCCCTTTTTGTTGTTCACTTTTATGCTGCTTACTTTCATACTGAGAAACTGGCTCTTGATCTATAAATACAGCACCCTTTAAACGTGCAAGATTAATACCATGCTGATTGATCATAGCATCCTCCCCATCTTCAACTATGCAAGCTCCCACGTTGTTTGGCTCGTTATCAAGGCTAGCAATTTTTTTTTCTTTTAATTTTTTGATTAGATCTTCTTTATTTATAGCTAGATCTTGTAACTTTTTTTTCTTGAGGAGCTCCCTACGCTTCTCATACAGTTTATATGACTCAGCAAAATCCTCGTCTGCATGAAAGTTTGCACCACCAGGGTTACCAGGAGGTATGTACCTCTTACTGAACTTTACCTTAGACTTCGCTTCAACATTATGTACAGTAAAGAAACTAGAAACCAAAAGTATTAATATAAATAAAACTTTAGAAAAGATCTTAAGCATATTATAGTGAATATTGTGCTTTAAAAGATACCAATTAACAAACTTCAAGTAAATCAGAATCTCTACCAACTTTATAATACAAACATCTTTCTAAAAAATTTACTACCAAAACCTACATAATCTAAAGGAAATTTAAGGTGTTACAAAGGGAACGTTCAAAAAAGTGTGTCAAACCGCATTTTCAATTCAACTCAATTTTTAACCTACCAGATAACTGGTGTCCAACTAGTTTTTAGTTGGACACCAGTT
>NZ_JAFEVH010000077.1:0-4170 GCF_048054155.1 Wolbachia endosymbiont of Nasonia giraulti | reverse complement strand
GATGACAGGATATTTGTTTCTAATTCTTTATAATCTACCAAACCAGTAGTTCTATTTGCTTGACTCATATCAAACCTCCATTTTTTATATCAATTTATTACTTTTTTTTCGGTTTGACACACTTTTTTGAACGTTCCCATGATTAGCCACGGAACCTATTTGCTAATTCTCTCACATTAACCTTAGACATTTCTGATGTAGGCTCTTGTGTATATGAGACATCAGATTTAACGCCTTTTTTGTCATGACCTTTAGTAATAGAACATACTATAGTATCAGCCTTTACATGCTTAACACTTGGATCTGATTGAAACCCATGCTTTCTTTCCATTTGTGCTTCAAGCTTACTGCTATCATGTGTAACCCTACACCTTTCTATATTACGGTCACGTTTGTCAGGAGCTACATATCCATCTATATCACTACATAAGAACGGGCGCACTTTGAACCTGTCTGAACTAACACCATTTTCAACACTTGCAGAATTATGAGCTTTTCTATTATTGCGCATTTTATCTACAGCTTCCTTTATTTTTTCTTTTGATGGTTTTGGCAGCAGTGCTGGCTTATATGCACATGCTGGTAGTTCTGGAAATGAGTCTTCCTGAGACAGCAAATGACTTTGGTTTCTCTTACTATCTGATTCTTCAATATTCTTTATTGATGTCTTGAAAGAGTTTTCGTTTTTCTTTTTTAGATCTAACTCATTTAATCCGCTTCCAACATTATTTTTTCTTGTTGTAGTGTGAATAACACCTGGAAGTTTCACTTCATACTTAAATTTTTTATCAATGGTATCCATTGACTCATTAGACGAGGAATCTATTTGAAACCTATCGTTTGAAAATTTTGATTTTGCAGCATCAAAAAATATACTACGTTTTTCTATCTTTTTATCAGTCATATTTTACCTCTAAACCTATCAATTAATAAAAGTATAAATTAAGAGGTATTAATTTTATTATAATAATAAAGGCTCAAGAAGCATCACCGTAGGGTTTTCTATATAGTACTTAAAGGCATTTAAAAATTTTGCTCCGAGTGCTCCATCAACTGCTCTGTGGTCAACAGAGAGAGTAACTGTCATTATCTCTGCTATCTCTATTTTTTCACCTATGACAACCGGCTGTTTTTTAGATTCACCAACAGCCATAATGCAAGATTGCGGTGGATTGATTATAGCGCTGAAAGTTTTTATACCAAACATGCCTAAGTTGGAGATAGTAAATCCTCCTCCTTGAAATTCTTCAGGCTTTAGTTTTCCAGATCTTGCCCTACTTACTAAATCTTTCACTTCTTTTGATATAGATAAAACACTTTTTTCATCAGCATTTTTTACTATAGGAGTAATCAGTCCATCCTCAAGCGCTACAGCAATTGAGATATCTATATTTGAGTATCTTACTATTTTAGTATCTATCCACGATGAGTTTATATCAGGAAATTTTTTCATGCTGAAAGCCACAGCTTTTATAATTAAGTCATTAATTGTTACTTTATTGTTTTCATTTGCTGAATTAACCTCATTTTTGAGCGATATTAGCTTATCAACGTGGCAGTCTACAGTTAAATAAAAGTGTGGAATATTTTGCTTAGATTCAACTAGGCGCTGCGCTATCACTTGGCGCATATTGCTTACTTCAAATGTTGTATTTTCCTCAAATCTCTCATAGCTTTTAGTTTGATCTAAAAATTCTAATACATCAGCTTTGATGATACGACCATATGGACCTGTACCTTTTAATCGCTTTATATCAACACCTTCATTTTGAGCTATTTTTTTAGCTAAGGGGCTTACTTTTATTCTATTTTCTGTTGCTCTATCCTCTTTTTTAGATCCCAGTGTCACACACTGGGATGACATTGAAGAGCTAGATGAAATCGAAGGGTTGGATGATACTGAAAAATCGGCTTCAACCTCCTTCTCAACCTTGGTATTGACGGCAGAAGCTAAATCAAGTGCGCTTTTATCTTCCCCTTCCTCTAACACTAGAGCTATCAGTTGATTTACAGGTACGCCACCTGTTCCTTCCGACACTAAAATTTTTGCTAAAACTCCTTCATCGACAGATTCAAACTCCATTATGGCTTTATCAGTCTCAATTTCAGCGATTACATCACCTATTTCAACTTTATCTTGTTCTTTTTTACACCACTTTACAATTTTTCCTCCAGTTTTACTCATTGTTGGGGAAAGAGAAGGCATCAATATTTCTATAGGCATTTATTCTGCATTAAAAGATCTATTTAATTTTTAATTTACTCTTTACCCTATGTCAATCTAATCGTAAATTATGATACTTATATCATCCTAGTACGTGATGCTGGAATCTTGGTTGACTACTGTTATCCTACTATTTCTATTGCTTAGTCCTAGACAGAGTGCAAATAGTAAGATCATCATGAAAATAGACGAACCTATTATAATGGAAATAGAAAAATGTAGTGCTTACTATCCTCTCACAAACATATAGCTTGGGTACAGAAAAAATTTATATGAGGGAGCTGGTTAAATTGATAAAAGATCAGAATTAACAGTATTTTCCGAATCTTCTGTAGCAGGCTCTTCATGTGAAGCAGAGGATACACTAACTTCTTTATCCTCTGTCCTCTGTATAGAACTACCATAAAAACTCCTTAACATCTCTTCAGCAGATGAATTTAAAATCTGTATAATAGACTTTTCACTTTGTTCTTTCATCGATTGATCCATTTTAGAAATCAACTCGGAAAATTCACTACCTTCTTTTCTAGCTTCACTTTCTATCTTATTTTTTATGCTTTCTATATTACTTTGGTTAATTTCTTCTTTCGTTATGTTAAATGAATTAGCAATACCTTGATACTTAATCTCACAATCGCCACAACCAATTATACACAGAGCGACAGATCTAGATATTTCACTTGCAGCCCAATTGTGTATAGTGTAAGCCAAGTAATTGTCATGGTATTTTATATCAAGCTGTTCCTCTATAAACTCAGAAATTTTCTTTTTTAAAGACATAAAGTACCTCCTTCTTACATTACTGTACCTTCTGATTAAAGTACAACAGCTGCTCCTAAATAGCAATCCATATATGGTTTACTTTAATAAATTATTAAAGTAAGAAGCTTTTACATCCTAAAACATAACTTAGATAGGCCAATGTAAAAAAATTTTTAAACGAAAATTATTGTATATATATTACTTATTTGGTAAAATTATTTTGGCAAAATAGCATATAAAAGTTGAGGCTAATTGTGAATATTAAAGAACGAAAGGATTTACAACAGGAGTTATTAGGAATTGTTTTCAATATACTGGTAGAAAGTGAAGATAGTACCATAGAAACTATGGAGCTAAGAGCAGTAGAGATAATTAAAAAAATAAAAGAACACATTAATGATGATATAGAACATGGTACAGGATTTGATAGTCAAAAAATGCCAATTTTAGACTGGATCGTTGCTTGTGATTCTCAGAATCATGTTAGACTAAACAACAAGTCGCTATTAAAATTTGAAAAGAAAATTAAGGATGTTGGAGGAAGATCAAAGCGAAATTCAAGAGGTTATGTTGGAGGTGAAAGAGAAACATTTCTGAATTTCCACTTCTTTGAAAACGTGAATGAAAGAAGGGCAAGGAACTATGAGAGATTAGATCATGTTCTAAATCAACCTCGGAGAGTTCTCCTTAGCAACAGGGATGAAAATATAGTAAGGCAAAGAACGCAAGAGATACTAAATAACATCAGAGATCTTGATAGAGCAGCTGACAGAGAACTATTCTCTGGAAACAGGAGTGAAAATATAAGAAGACCAGGAGAACAAATGCAGCCAAGTGAAGTATCACTAAATCTCTCCGAAAATAGGGATGAATATACAATGATGAGAGAAAGAAGAAGAGCGGGAAGGCGAATGCGGCCAAATTTTGTTAGACGTGAAAGAGAAGTACCACTTAGTTCAAAAATAGGACAATTAAGGGAACGTTCAAAAAAGTGTGTCAAACCGAAAAAAAAGTAATAAATTGATATAAAAAATGGAGGTTTGGTATGAGTCAAGCAAATAGAACTACTGGTTTGGTAGATTATAAAGAATTAGAAACAAATATCCTGTCATCTATACGAGAAGGAAGACCATTGACAGGAAGAGATGGAGCATTAACACCGTTTATAAAAAGGTTGCTAGAGG
>NZ_JAFEVH010000076.1:0-4306 GCF_048054155.1 Wolbachia endosymbiont of Nasonia giraulti | reverse complement strand
TACTTCCGCTATTTGATGAACAAAAGGTTTACCTTGGCACTTTCTTTTACGCCCATGAGTTCCTGTTTTTGTCGCCGTTGGAGTATGTCGATGGCATGAGGCCTTATGCTGTGACTACTGAAAAAACAAATGACATATTAAGCCGTAGAGAGTGGCAAGTATTGTTTTTCACGATGCACCGCTTAAGTAGCAAGCAAATTGCTAGAAAGTTAGGGATTTTCCCCTCAACGGTTGAATTTTATTTGAAGGCTATCTACGGAAAAGTCAATGTTCATTCTGCTTGCCAGTTAAGAACATTTTGCAAATCGAAAGGTTTTGAGCGCTATATTCCTGTGAATTTGCTTCCTCGTTCATGCGTTAAGTCTGGTCAACATGTTGGGGGTGCCGCATGAACACCGAGATGAAATTATTCAGAAGATTGACCAAGCGTGAGAACGAGGTGCTGCATTGGGTAAGTGCGGGTAAAACGTATTGGGAAATCTCTGTAATATTGGGAATCAAGGAAGGCACGGTCAAATTCCACATGGGAAACGTGGTGCGGAAGCTGGATGTATGCAGCGCAAAACAAGCGATAAGAGCCCGTGTTGAATTGGAATTTAGCCAAAGCGTTGGAGGTGCTGCATGAAATACACCTACACCCTCAACGGATTTCGTCGAACCTCTCAGGGGCGCCCTGATGTGCGTTTTACCTGTTGTCATTGTGGCAAACTTTCCTTAAATCTCGTGAGTTTTTTCTGGCGTGCAAGACTGGATAACCGCCCCTGTGTTTTTCCTGAAGAAGCGTGTATTGAGTTTGTTGAAAAAATTAACCGTAAACAATTCAAGGCGCTTTTTTACCATCCTTCGATGATGAAAGCGTGCTCAGGTGCTTGCTGTCATTGTCCTGATAACCCGCGAGAACAGTCATTACCCAAAGCCAGAGGCAGCATTTTACGGAGATTGGAACAGCAGGTGAATAACCGCATTGAGGGGGCGAAATAATGAAATACTTCAAAGCAACCATTATCACAACCGTTGACCACGAGAACGGCAAAACAACATCGCATATCTATCTTGAGTCTGAGACGAAAATTGCAGCCAAAAAGTTGGCTTCTCAACATATCTTTGAAACTGACGGCGCAAATTGCTGTTTTTACAAATCGCCGCGATTGGAAGAAATCAGCGTTGAGGAATACCTCGCTAATACGGAAAAGCAGACGGATATTACGGAAGAACAAGAAATAGACCAGTTTTGCGCTTTGCTAACGATTTTTGGGATTCAGGAAGAATACGACGAGGGCGAAATGCGAGATGCGGATGATTTGTTGGCTAATCCGTCAGAGGAGCCTGAGCTTTTTGAGCAATATACCCATCTTCGTGAATTGTTGTCTGTGAAAATACAGGAAGTAGGCAAAACTATCTCTTTAAGCGAAATTAATAAAATAGCGATTAATCTTTTTGAGTGTGGAAAAGATAATCAGTTATTAACTCAATCAACAGAGTTATCCACTGAATCTGTCGTTATCCCTGTGGAAAACGTGGGAGAAGTTGAAAAAAGCGTGACAGATGTCGCACTTGATGAGTTGGTTAATAATTATACAGAAGAAAAAGAATTAATTAACTCGGTTATCAAAAACATTGACGACAACTCTATCTTCTCTGCCTTCCCACCCGTTAACGGAAAAATCATGAGCGGCGAGGGTATATCGCTTGCGATGTTGAACGGTTGTGTTGATGCATTGAAGCCGACAGAGAGCTTGATTGTTAGCCATCTTGCAAACAGCACCTACCATGCGGCAAACGGTTATTCGAGTACGCAAATTCGATTAGTTCAGAAAAGTGGATTAGGGGCGCTGGACTGGTACAAAAAAGCACCCATTCAAGGAGAAAAAACAAGAGCGTTGTTGATTGGGGATGCGGTACACACGGCTATCCTTGAGCCGGAACTTTTTCCGTTGAGATATGTTTCTGCGCCTGAACTGGATTTGCGTACCAAAGATGGCAAAAAAATATTATCGGATTTTGAGAAAAAAAACCTAACTTTGGCAAGGCTTGTTTTGAAAAAAGAAGAATTTGAGGCAATCCAGTTAATGCGTGATTCTGCACTAGCTTACCCATTGGTTGCCGAACTGCTTGAAAACGGTGAGCCAGAACTCTCAATTTTCTATCGCACGGAAAAGGGGACGCTGCTTAAAATCCGGCCTGACTGGTTAGGGCTGTATTCCGGCGTGCCGTTCATCCTCGATGTGAAAACCACTGATGATGTTCATGACTTTGGCAAATCCGTTGACAAGTTTGGCTATCATCTGCAAGCAGCGTTCTACCGGATTATCGCCCAGAAGGTATTTAATCTTGATGGTTAGGAAATTGAATCGCTTTTAAAGTGAGTAGCAAAAGCCATCCCTTATTGCAAAAAGGAGAGGGGATCGATTTATTGTGTTTGGTGCCAGTTAATATTTCCTCAGAGAGTGTAATTTCTAACCTGATTTCCTGATTTTAGACACATTGATCCTGCGTTTAGCTGCGTAACCATCGCTTTTTCTCCAGGTTATGCAGTCTTTCTGACAACAATTCCGTTGCTTTTTTACCCATTTGCGCCCCGGTGAAAAGCAGCCTGTCGCCACACAGAATACATTTGTACGGATCGGTACGCAGAAATCCTTTCATCAGCACAGAAAAACCTGGGTTCTCCGGTTTTTTACGCACCGTCATCTCAAGTGCCTTATACACTTTCGGCAATAGTTTTCCCCGTTTACGATTCGACAAAAAACCAGAGTAACGCACCATTTTAAAATGCCTAGCCGGAATATGGCTTATATAACGTCTAATCATCTCTTCCTGCGGTAGAGTCTGCTGCCGATGCTGGCCAGTTCGGTGGTCATGGTAGTGATGAACAACGGCACCCCCTCGGTAATGCCGCAGTTTTGACGCAGATACCGGTGGGCGTTTAAGGTAGCGACCGAGGTACTTAACACTATGCCATGCCCCTTTCGTTTTTTTAGCAAAGTGCACTTTCCAATAACGTCCGTACTGCGCCCTCAAGTAACGCCGCCAATGTTTTTTGTCACGGATATGGCCAAGACCGGGAAGACGGCCAGGGTTAATTAAATCATAACTGTGACGCAGTAGTCGGATGACAGCCCCTCGCCAGATTTCTTCGACATCCTTTTTTTTGAAAAACAGCTTTCGCCATACACTATGTTTACTATCCAAACCCCCTCGAGTGACGGAAACATGAACATGCGGATGTTGATTGAGTTGGCGGCCATAAGTATGCAAGGCACAGAAAATACCAATTTCGATACCCTGTTTGCGAGCCAACTGCAGCATAGCTCGAGTGGCTGCCCGAAACAGAGCATTAAGTAGCGGCCAGTTATTGTTAAAAAAAGGCCAAAGGAGATGTGGCATGGTGAAAGTAATGTGCTGCCAGTCACAGTCGGGTAAAATATGAATCTGCTGTGCTAACCATTGCTCGGTGGCTTTGAAACCACATGAACTGCAGGCTTTTGACTTGCAGCTTTGGCAGAAAAAACGGCTGTGAGAACAATCAGATGAAGCGCAACAATAGCGCCGGACTCCCATGGCACAAGTGCTGCAGGCAAGCATACGTTCGACAGATAGACGGGTCCAAGAACTGACGTTTTCACCGTGTTTTTCGAGGAATTTATTCCATCCGTCATCAATGGTAAAAAGCAGTTTAGCAGGGCGTGGGATATACATCTGAGTAAATTACCTTATGGGTATCTTGCCAGAAAAACTGATATCGCCATCCTGTCCACAGTCGCATTCGTCAGGTATGTCGGCCCAGTTATTGGTGTGTTTGTCCCATGGGGCGAAGGAGACGGGGATTAACCCTAGTTCCGTATAGGTGATGAATTCATCAGCAGGTAGACTTTCAGTTATTGCCCCCTCAGTGCAGTCGTATCCAGCGTCCTCAGCTTGGCCTAGGCGTTGCTCAAAACCCTTGATAATCGTCACTAGAGGCGGATAAGACTGCGTGTTGAGAAAAAATTGAGGGCCAAGTCGGACGCAATGCTGTATGGCCTCTTTTGGGGTGTTATAAAAAAATTCAGTCGGTCTGTCATCATCACTTTCGGGTGGGAGAGAGATCATAAAACGTTTCGGATAAACAGGTGATGTAACACGTGAAGTCACCGTAGGTCTGCCTGATTTACCCGGTTTACGCTTGCGGGGAGATTTATTGCGAGCCATCGAGATGAATACCTGAAAAAATTAACCTATCGCAGAGTATAAAACAGTACTTAAATCATGAACACCCCCGAAGCAGCGTAGCTGCGCCGCTCACGCGTAGCGTGCTACGTTCATT
>NZ_JAFEVH010000075.1:0-4398 GCF_048054155.1 Wolbachia endosymbiont of Nasonia giraulti | reverse complement strand
AAGGTAGAGCAAAAGTGGATTACTGCTTTGCCTAATTGGGCTTTAACTATGTCTCAACTTGATATCTTTTTTCCTGGTAGGTTAAAAATTGAGTTGAATTGAAAATGCGGTTTGACACACTTTTTTGAACGTTCCCCTTTTCGGTTAATGCTCCTATAGGTACATTTTGTTCATCACCTCTTCCTTCAGTTTTTACAAGATTTACAACTTTTCTCTCGTAGATCTCACTTGCTAATTGTAATAATAAAGTACAACCTAGTACTATAGCAAATCCAATGAGTATTTTACTGTCTACGCAACTAGATTGGTACTGTAACACCAAACCTGCTATTAATAAAATAGGAGGGAGATAACTCGAACATTGGGAAGTAAAAATGAAATATTTAAATCTTTTACTTTTTAATATTTCTTCCCGTCTCTCTTCTTGATCTAAATTTTCACCTTGTTCCCGTTGAGAATTTTGCAAATCCACAGCTTCTTTAACTACAGAAGCTATCAAATAAACAGATAAGAAAAAAGTTGTAACTAATGTTATTAGGCTCGCACTAAACAAAATGCCAGGTGCGTCAGTAAAATTAGCAGCCTTATATAGCTTAAACCCCAAGTAAATATACGACACTAATGACGAGACGGACAGTAGGAATCTTACCAAACTAAAAACAACATAATACTTTGTACGCTTATCATTCTGACCTTGCTGAATTGACTGTAAACACCTTTTCCATTCCTCAGTAATGATTAATCCCTGATTCTTTCCACTTAGTGGTTTAATATATTGCAAAAGTGCTGCTTTATTTCTGTTAAGGGCCTGCATTTTTTCATCGCTACCTCCTGGTTTATCTGGGTGACACTTTCTTGATAACCTTTTATAATTTTTTGCTATTATATTAGATATTTCTAAGAAGTTACGACCTTCTACTTCTTGTACTTGAATACCTATCTCTTTAAACAAACTTTCATTATAATTATATTCTCTTTTTCTTAACTTATATCCCATATCTCCACCCAATAAATTAACTAACTATTAATACTTTATAATATGTAAATTCTTTCATTCATGCTTATTGTACGAATTATTTCTTTCACGACAACCATGACAAGTGTATGAAAGTTATCATTTAGTGCATAATAGTGCTTCAATGTTTAGGGTTACAGTTTTCATTGGTCATTTGAGTTACTCAAATCCAATTCATGCCAGTTCTATCTATCTTGTCATTTAAGTAGCCTCTATTTCAGCACAGGAATCTACTTTATAGTGATGTCATTCAAGTATCTGACATTGATTCCTTTATAATGCTGTCATCCCAGTGCTAGACACTGGGATCTAGTTAAATTTACGAGTATAAAAGTAATCAATGTTTTGATGATTATGAAAAAGCTGGATTCCAGTGACCATCTACTATATAAATAGTACCTTCAAAAATAAACGTTAGTGCGGTTGTGTGTCCCACACTGGCTCTTTTAAATTACTTTAGCTACAAATATTAAGAAATTTACTAAATAAAAAAAAGACAAAAGAACCCCCGTATAGCGAGTTTTGACCCTATAATAATTTAAATTGGCGTTGTAATAATGTGCTAACGCTTGTTTTAAGCGCGATTTGGCTGAATGTAGAAAAAATAAAAAAGACATGCAGCCGCTATAATTTTTATGTAATTTGCCAATAAATATTTGAGTTTTTTACTGAATTTTGCTGTTAAATCCGCGGAGATTAAAAACAAGGGTAAATACTCTTGCTATCATAGTAAGGGGGATGGCGTAATTTGTCAAGTTAAATAAGCTAAGTTATTAACATGTAATAATTAGGCAGCTATTGCAGATTGAATGTTCAAATGATCACTAACTTTGAGGTTTTGGTTTCATCTATTTGCGGCTGACTAATCATAGTTCGAATGAAATTGGTTGCCATAAAGGTACAACCTAGAATAAAAAAAGCAACGGAAATAAAGGGGATAATAGGAAATTCAAGAGGTAATATAGATGTAATTCCTCCTATTAAAAATGAAACGTTAGATGCAATGTCGAGGCAGATCTTCATTAATTTCTCTTGCCAAGAGGTATCGAGTTGCTTATTAAGGCCACACTGCCTAAAATGATCAGTTAATGACCATATATTTAAAGCAAGCGAAAGTGCACTTAGCATAGTGCTGACAATAGTAAAATACAAGCTTAAGGAAGAAATATTTAGGGCTAATGCTGCTATGTACCCACTCAAAGAAGCAATAGATAGTGCAGTAACTAAGCGTTTTGAATAAGTTCGTATTTTTTTTCTGTAAATAAGCCCCTCTTTCTCATAACTCATAAACTTAACAGTAAATACATATTATATCATAACATTAATTGACTTGAAAATCAATACAGAGTGCCCGGGAGAAGACTTGAACTTCCACAACTTGAAAAGTTACTAGCACCTGAAACTAGCGCGTCTACCAATTCCGCCACCCGGGCTTTTTGTGATTTACTATGTTAAAATAAAATAATATACTCAAATAGTTTTTAACTTAAAGGTAATGCCAAATCTAGATCAAATATTTTTTGCTCAGAACAATGTTAATATTAATAATGTATATAAAATAGTCAACAACGCTTTGAGCAATAGTGATGGTGGTGAGCTATTTTTAGAGTTTTGCCAATCAGAATCCCTAGTTTTTGATGATAATATATTAAAACATATGGATTTAAATATCAGAAGAGGATTTGGTCTAAGGTCTTTTTGTGAAGATAGTACGTCTTTTGTTTGCTCTTCTGAGATTAGCGAAAAAGAAATTAGTAAAGCTGCTTCCATGGTAAAAAGTTCAGCATCTTTAAGCAAAACGAATTCAGTAAACTTAAATGAGGAGGCAAAAAGCCTGTATTCAACGATTAATCCCATAAATGAAATGGACCTGAGCTCAAAGATTAAACTACTTAATGAGGTTAATGAGTATGTAAGGTCGAAGAATAATTGCGTGAAGCAGGTAAAAATAACTCTAAATGGAGAATGGCAAGTTGTACAAATAATAAAAGATGATCACAGGTTAAGCGATATTAGGCCTTTGGTACGTTTTAATGTACTAGTCATCGTAGAGAAAAATGGCCGAGCTGAGAGAGGTTCTGCAGGGCACGGCGGAAGAGACTCTTATAGTAAATTTGTTTCTGAGAAGAAGTGGAAAGAAGTTGCAAACCAAGCGTTAGAGCAAGCGCTAGTAAATCTTGAGGCAATTCCAGCTCCGGCTGGAGAGATGACAGTTGTTTTAGGTTCAGGTTGGCCAGGAATATTATTGCATGAAGCTGTAGGTCATGGACTTGAAGGTGATTTTAACCGTAAAGGAATCTCGGCATTTTCAAATTCTATGGGTAAACAAGTGGCAGCCAGTAACATTACTGTAATTGATGATGGAACTCTACCTAATTTGCGTGGTTCTATTAGCATAGACGATGAGGGTACTTTACCTGGCTATAATGTGCTTATAGAAGATGGAATTCTAAAAGGATATATGCAAGATCATATGAACGCTAAACTTATGGGTGTAAATCCAACTGGTAATGGTAGAAGAGAAAGTTACAAAGAAGTTACTATGCCACGCATGACAAACACCTATATGTTGCCAGGAAAATATACACCAGAAGAAATAATATCCAGTGTAAAGAGAGGCCTATATGCAGTAAATTTTGGTGGTGGACAAGTTGATATAACATCAGGAAAATTTGTTTTCTCATCTTCGGAAGCTTACCTAATAAAAAATGGTAAAATTACACAACCAGTCAAAGGAGCAACGCTAATTGGTGATGGGCCAACAGTGCTAAAAAAAGTATCAATGATTGGTAATGATCTAAAGTTAGATCCTGGTGTTGGCACGTGCTCAAAAGACGGACAAAATGTGCCTGTTGGAGTTGGTCAGCCAACACTCAAGGTCGATGCAATAACTGTTGGTGGAACTGAATATGTAGATAAGGGCTAAGCGAACTCAGCTCATGCTGTACAATTGTACAAATATTGTAACCATTATTCAAGTAGCTCATATAGATGCAAAAACTACTTAACAAATTTCTCTGCCTTCCTTGCCATAACGTGTATAACAATCTCACAAAAAATAATATCATAGAATTCAATAGGTGGTCTTTAAAAAATCCTTAAGGAAAGTAAAATACTGTTTAAATAGGCCGATATAGATGGTTTTACGATATAATAAAATTATTATAAACAAGAACTTATAAACTCTAGCAAATGAATTTGTGAGTTTAGTGGTGTTAGGAATACCTGGCTCTTTTATGTGGATTGGGGAACGTTCAAAAAAGTGTGTCAAACCGCATTTTCAATTCAACTCAATTTTTAACCTACCAGGAAAAAAGATATCAAGTTGAGACATAGTTAAAGCCCAATTAGGCAAAGCAGTAATCCACTTTTGCTCTACCTTT
>NZ_JAFEVH010000074.1:0-4432 GCF_048054155.1 Wolbachia endosymbiont of Nasonia giraulti | reverse complement strand
GGGCTTCTTTTGCCTTTTTTTTCATTTGGTAAATTTCTTAATATTTACAGCTAAACAACAACCGTCATCCCTAAGTATCCCGCTGCTTGTTAGCGGCTGAGATACCGCGAATGAATCGCGGTATGACGGTTCGCGGCAGGATGACGATAAGCTCGTCATCCCACTACTTGTTAGCGGCTAAGAGATACCGCGGCGGTATAGCTATAGGATGACAAAAAAAGGGCACTGTGACGAACTTAAATCACAATTATCAGTTAATGCGGCATTATAAAAAACGCCAAACTTTTTTCTGCTTTTATGCAAGAAGTCTAGTCCATATATTCCTCCCACTTCTCCGCGACTTTCCTTACTATTTCCTCACTCATCTCAATTTTCTTTCCCCACTCTCGTTTGGTTTCAGGCGGGATTTTATTTGTCGCATCAAATCCCATCTTACCTCCAAGTCCACTTTCAGGGGAAGCAAAGTCTAAATAATCAATAGGTGCATTTTCTATCATGATTGTATCACGCACAGGGTCCATCCTTGTTGACATTGCCCACATCACTTCCTTCCAATCACGTACATTTATATCATCATCAACAACGATAATAAACCTCGTGTATAAAAATTGCTTTAGAAAGGAAAGTATGCCCATAACAATTCTTTTTGCCTGCCCTGGATAGGATTTTTTTATCGACACTACCGCTATTCTATATGAGCAACCTTCCGGTGGCAGATAAAAGTCCACTATCTCTGGAAATTGATTGATAAGAATGGGCACAAAAATTTCGTTGAGTGCTTCACCAAGAATCGATGGTTCATCAGGTGGCTTGCCAGTGAAAGTGCTGAGATAAATTGGATTTTTGCGCATAGTAATTGCAGTAATATTAAATTCAGGAAATTGCTCAACAGAATTATAGTAGCCAGTGTGGTCTCCGTATGGCCCTTCGTCTTGATAGCTATCCAAACTCACATAGCCTTCCAGAACGATTTCTGCGTGAGCTGGCACTTGAAGTGGAATAGTCTTACAATTTACAAGCTCAAGCGGCTTCTTTCGCAGTAGTCCAGCAAATTGGTATTCTGACAATGTTTCTGGCACTGGAGTTACCGCAGCAATAATCGTTGCAGGATCACTACCGATCACAGCAGCAGCAGGAAATTTCATATCTCTGCCTTCTTCCTTCCAACGCTTATGGTGAGTTGCGCCACCTCTTTGTGCAAGCCAACGCATTAGTGTTGTTTTTTTATCTATAACCTGCATACGATATATTCCAAGATTAAAATTATCTTGCTTTTCTTTCGTGGGTCCTTTTGTTACCACAATCGGCCAGGTGATAAGTGGTGCAGGTTCATTTGGCCAGCATGTTTGAATGGGCAGTAGACTTAGGTCCACTTCATCTCCGGTTAGCACTACCTCTTGACATGGAGCCTTGCTCACGACTTTACTTCGCATCGATAACACGACTTTCAACAAAGGAAACATTTTTATAGCATCCTTAAAGTTTTTTGGCGGCTCAGGTGATTGCAAAAATGCTAAAAGTTTACCAAGATCTCTTAGTTCATCAGGATTTATGTTCAACCCCAATGCAATCCTCTTAATAGTACCAAATAAATTCACCAAAACTGGAATCGAATTTTTGCCATTTTCTGTGATAACATTTTCAAAAATGATCGCTGGCCCTTTGCTTGACAAAACTCTGCGATGAATTTCTGTCATTTCAAGAACTGTTGAAACTTCCTCCTTAATCCTAATCAGATCTTTTTTTTCTTCTAAGGCTTTGATGAAGTCGCGTAAGTTGTTGTACATATTCCAGTTTTTAAAATTTTAAGTTTATATCTAGTTTTCAAGCACTTTATTGAAATTTGACCTATGCACTGTCTAGCGAGCTTTCAGTTAATTTGAGATCAAATCTTCATATTGCTTACTAAGTTTGTATTTCCTTCCTCTATTGGAAAAATCTACAATCTTGATAAACCCCATTTCCACCCACTTTTTACAAAGTTGCGCACTGGTACGAGGCTTAAAATTAAATAGTTCGCCAACCTGACTAGCTGTAATAGCGGAAAACTCCTGGAAGAGCTCAAGAGCTTTGCGTTGTTTAGGATCAAGCTTACGTATAAGATCAGTCTGATCAGTGTGGTATTCTTCTTCATTTATACGTTGTAAAACGTTCTCAAATGAATTTGCCATACCTTCTACGAAATACTCCACCCACTTAGTGATATCTGCTTCAGCTCGTCCCATATAATAATTGTGCGATGGACCTACACTGATTGCCTCATAATAAGCTCCTAGATTCTTAGCATAATATTCTTCCAATGAATAAAGTCCTTTTAGGTCATACCCACCAAGGTGTAAAATTAATGTAGTCAACAATCTTGCAGTACGACCATTACCGTCATAGTAAGGGTGAATTGTTACAAATTGATAATGCGCAATACCTGCAATAATTGGGCAAGGCACTTGCTCACTGTTACGAATCCAATCAATCATACTGCTCATGAGCTTTGGTACATCCTTTGCTTCAGGTGGCATATAAATTATTGCACGTGTAAGACTATCGCGGATAACATTTTGACCATCACGATAAGGTGTTGATTTTATTTTAGATTTTCCACTTGCTATTACTAGAGCATGTAGTGTTTGAACAGCTTTCTCAGTAATGGGTATTCTCCTTGCTGCCCATTGTTCAACTTGAGTTAAAGCTGCATAATATCCTTTAACCTCATTTTCATCTCTCCTATATTTTGGAAAGTGGCTTTTACCACTTAAAACCTCTTCAATCTGTTTAGGTTCAAGTCGATTTCCTTCAATCATAGTAGAATAGTGTGTGGTATAAAGCCGTGCAGTTTCACGAAGAGACAAAAGCATTGATACAGTGAGCGGCAAATGTAACACTTTTTCTTTTGCTGCTTCAATCCTTATAAGACAACTAGCAATTTTAGAAGTAATCGTATAATTTGGCATCGGCATAATATCTGCATTACATTACTTCTATATTATGCTGATAAAATGCAGATAATACAACATTTACACGACGCCGACCATAAACAGCAATAAATTCGGCTGATTGAGAAAGAAGTTTGTCTTGTAGAATAGCTATTTCTTTTTCTCTACCAATTATTGGCTCGTTCATATGTTTATTCCGCGGAAAATTATACACAGCGGAAACAACTTAAATCTACGCTCCGCGCGCCTCTGCTACCAAGTCTTCTGATGAACTTTGTGGTAATGTGCTTGAGTTTTATTGTTTAAAGTTTGCATTTGAGGCAAAACTGGTTATAAAATACACTTGATATAAATGTTTTTATATATTAACATTAGATGCTTCTTTTAATATATAGATAAATGTGTACTAAAAGTTTTATATTGTAGGTTTTTAAATAAATTGTATGTCTAGAATATCGTTTTTATTAATTTTAATAATAGCAAGCTTGCCGATAATAAACAATTGGCTTTCAAATCGCAGCCAAATGCTAAACGATGATTATATAGGTGAGAAATTAGATAATTATATAAGCAGAAATTTTGATAAGATCGTAAAAACTCTCAAAGAGGAGTCGATTAAAAGTAGTTACGCTGCTCGAGATAATGTAACCAAAAGTAAAATTTCACAATACAAGGATCAAATATTTGACCTTACTTATCCTTACTCCGGAAATGAAAATAGTAGTGTTATAGCTGTAGGCTTCCTTGACTATTCTTGTGGACATTGCAAAGCTATAAAGAATGATATAAAGCAGTTAATTAACGACGGCAAAATTAAGTATATCTTTAGGGATGCTCCAATACTTGGTAACGCTTCTTTAAAGGCAGCAAAAAGTGCTTTAGCTGTCTATTTTCTCGATAAAGAAAAATATTTCGATTTTCACCATGCTGCTTTAAGTCACAAAGGAGAATTTTCAGACGAAAGCATATTGGATATAGTGAAAAACATAGGGATTGATGAGGACGATTTTAATGATTCCATAAAAGATAACGCGGACAAAATTGAGCAAATGATAAACAACAGTAGGCTTCTAGTAAGAGATTTGGGAGTAGGTGGTACACCTTTTTTAATAATTGGAGATAGCCTGTTTGTAGGAGCAACTGATTTGAATGTATTACGCAAAAAAGTAGATGAATTAAGTCACAAGCAAGGCTAGTTACAGTTTGCCATAAAATTTTATTTTTTTGCTTGACAACTCAAATGAACCTGAGTATAGTAATTGTGGGTGTGACAGCAGTTTAACTCAGTAGTCTCATCCACTTTCCATAGCGTCATTTACTATGTGAAACGCTTTCAAATTACAACATTTTCTTCAACCAAACTATTTTACTTTCACAGGAGGACATATGTCATTCACAGAAATTAGATTTCCAGAAAATATATCTTATGGTTCCACTGGAGGACCGGAATTTTCCACTGACGTTGTAACAACTCACAATGGTTGTGAACAGCGCAACATCAA
>NZ_JAFEVH010000073.1:0-4506 GCF_048054155.1 Wolbachia endosymbiont of Nasonia giraulti | reverse complement strand
TATTGTGCTATAAAAAAGGTAGAGCAAAAGTGGATTACTGCTTTGCCTAATTGGGCTTTAACTATGTCTCAACTTGATATCTTTTTTCCTGGTAGGTTAAAAATTGAGTTGAATTGAAAATGCGGTTTGACACACTTTTTCGAACGTTCCCGCTTTGGTAAAAAAATATGACATATCAACAGACAAAGCTTCTGCCAAATTATACAATCTATCAACTACAAGCCTTACCTCTCCAGTTTCATATCCTTGTATATGCTGAAATGAAATTCCAAGCTTTTTTCCTAAGTCCCTTTGGCTAAAACCACATATTAGCCTTCTTTTCCTTATTTTTTCACCTATTTGCTTATCGATAGGATGTTGTATGGTCATTTTACGTATCAGATAATATACTTTGAGAAAAAGATTTTACCAATATATAAACTACACTACGTAACCTTTTGCTCTTAATTTCATTGTATCCTTTGACTAATTTTAATATCTCCTCATCATAAGCTTCATGTGAGTCGTCATGCACATCAGTAAAAAAATCATCCACATTAATCGATAGAGCTTTTGCTAAGTCGTATAGTCTACTAGCCAAAATGTGGTTTGAACCATTTTCGTACCTTTGTATCTGCCTATATGAAACACCTATTCTTTTTCCTAACTCAGTTTGTGTTAAACCACAGTATAATCTAAGTTCTTTTATTTTTTTGCCTAATTCCACCTTTCATTACTAATTTTAGCTGTTCAAGCTTATATTGAATTTTTTAATTTATGAAGTGAAAAAAAAGAAGGAGAGCTAGAGAACTCTCCTTCCGGTCTACAGATTACAATAAACCACTGTCATAAAAACTAAAGTGGCTCTTCTGTGTTACGATTATATGATCTATTAATTTCATTCCTACATTTTCACAGGTTGCAGCTAATGTAAGTGTGTTATCTTCATCCTCTTTAGATGGCTCTATATCTCCACTTGGATGATTATGTGAAATTGCAACAGATGATGCGTCAATCAGTAACCCCTGTTTTATTATTTCCCTCACATATAGAGGCACTCTATCTATAGTTCCACAGTCTTGAACATACTCATATATTAAATGACCACTTCGATCTAAGTATACCACTCGTAAGCTTTCCTTTCTTGACTGTCCTATTGCTGCTTTAAAGTATTTTAGTAGCTCTTCTCTATTATCAAGAATCGACAGCTTTTTTAACTTACCTTTCAATATCCTATCGAAAATCTCTTTCAGGCAAAAGATATTTGCTATTGCTCCATCGTTCATTCCTGTAACATTTTTTAGCTCGTGAAGATCAGCATTAATTACCCTTCCTAAACTACCAAAGAGCTCCAGCAGATAGATTACGTTCCAGTAGCTCATGGTCAAGCAAAGACCTACCTCTGCTTGATAGAATACGAGTTTCTAATTTCTCTTTTCTCTCACTATTATTCATAAAAACCTCCAAGATCAACATTATATACAAGTTCAACGCCAGCTTTCTGACGCAGTAGTTCTCGAGGAATAACCCTCTTGAACTCTAAATTTGCAATGTTGTCCTTGTTGCTTGGGCACTGGGATGACAAAAAAGGGGTACTTGAATGACAGTAAAGAGTATCAGGATGATAGGATTTACGCTATAAAGCGAACCGATTTGGTGTGCTGATTTTGTTTGCAGTTTCATAGTACGAATTTTTTACTTCGGTAGTTTTTTTATTGTCATTATAATTATAAGAATAGTTGAGGCCAATTAATATGAAAGCTTTTACGAAAAATTTTAAAGGTAAGGAAAGAAAGCTAGAAGAGTTCAATGAAGAAATAGAAGACATAGCAGCTGCGGCTCAAGATAAGTTTGCGCATGAACTTGAAAACATCGCATATGAAAGTGTGCAGAAATTTCGCAGTCTACTTGCTAAAGAGCTAAACTTCACTTTCAATAACATTCATTCTCAGAATGTCAATCTACTAAAATCCGGCCTAAAAAAAGGAGAAACAGCGTTAATACGTTCTCTTCTCAATATACTTGTACGATAGAGTTGCTGCTGCAATTTAATATTAAGTGATAACTAAAATAAGTAAGATTTTTTATAGATAAGTCTTACTTATTTTAGCTATATATAGAAAAGGAGGGTTGTTATGTCAACAAGACTAAAGTATCCAATCATAAATATACAACGTAAGTCTAAGCCTAAATCTTTTCCAGTAACTTTAGGAGAGGTTAAATCTTTTTTACGAATTGAAAATGATCAAGATGATAAGTTGATTTCAAGTTTTATTTTTATGGCAACTGATTATGCTCAGTGGCATATGGAAAAGTCTCTAGTAAAGCAAACGTGGCAAGTTTCATATGAAGGTTATATACCTCGTAGAATCTATTTAAGCTATGGTCCTGTGAATAAAATAATATTGGCTACTGATAAGAATAGAAAACTTAGTTATTATTTTAGTGATATAGGAAGCTATATTGAATTTTTCAATTATTTGAGCATAATAAGAGCTGATGTTGTATATGAAGCTGGTTATGATAGTGTTCCTGAGCAAATAAAGCTAGGTATTATACAGCATGTTTCTGCTCTCTATAAAAATCGTGAATCAGAAGTAAGTAGCCATTTATCTGAAGTGAAGAAGGTGTATTCTCCATTTCGCGAACCAAAGGTTGTTTTGTAGCTCCTGTTTGTCATTCAATAGCAGATACAACAAATGGTGTCATTCCAGTAGCCCCTTCGATGTCATCCCAGTGTCTGAGCACTGGGATGACACCATCT
The DNA here is from genome assembly GCF_048054155.1 of Wolbachia endosymbiont of Nasonia giraulti. Classification (NCBI taxonomy): domain Bacteria; kingdom Pseudomonadati; phylum Pseudomonadota; class Alphaproteobacteria; order Rickettsiales; family Anaplasmataceae; genus Wolbachia; species Wolbachia endosymbiont of Nasonia giraulti. The sequence continues at coordinate 1,763 of NZ_JAFEVH010000073.1, read as the reverse complement.
GTTGTACCTGCAAATTGCAATCTTCGTAACCGTATCTGTGAGATGGAAAAAATTCAAATTATAAATGAGTTGTATAATAGTATTTATGCAGCATTAAAAGCAAACTCTGATTTAAAGAAATATGTTACTAACATCTATGATTACCTGCCTAAGCAGGTTACTATTCCTTATCTGAGATTGCGCATAGTAAATTATATTAACCTGCATATGCTATCTAACTTTGCTACAAAAGTAAGATTTTCATGCGACATATATACTTATCATATAAGCAGCATGCTTGCTGCTATAAAGCATGTTAGCTTGGTGGTAAAGAGCATTAGTAGTGAGACCATTTTGGAAAGTAATTGTGCTATAAATCAGCATGATGAAGTTTTACATTCAACAATTAATTTTGATATTTTAATACAAGGAGGTAGCGATGAGCAAATTACAGCTGAAAATTAAAGGTCATGACAATAATTTTGTTGTGCTGAATAATATACGAAACTTAAGGTTTACTTTGCGTAATAACAAAGAAGAGATGAAAGATATTTCCTCTTTTGGCTGGAGAAAAGTGCTTGATTGTGCTGGAAGTAGAAAGATTACAATAAAAATTAATGGCATTTTAAATTCAGTATTGGCTGATGAATTATTGCGTAATTCTGCAATGTTAAACTCTAATAATGATTATGAGATTAGTTTTAATACTAAGGAGAAGATAAAACTCAGGTGTTCGGTTGAATTATATGAGAGATATTACGATCCTGCCACTTTTGACAGCTTCACTGTAGTTTTAGCCAGTGCTGAAGTTGTGAACACTTTTCATTAGTGTTAATTTAATTTTTTCATATACAATAATAATAAGTGGGAATAAATTAAAAAAAATTATGAACGATGAGGATCTTTTCGAAGAAGGCGATGATAATGTTGAAGAGAATAGCGATGACAGAAGAGAAAGGAATTTGAAGAATGAAAATCAGCTTGAAGAGCAGTGCAAAGAGTATTTAAAACCTTTCGAGGATATTTTAAGTCAAATTGATGAAGGAGTTGATAATTTAGATAGTTACGAAAGGACTATGCAAGTAAAGCGAAGTATAGATAGGCTCATAGAAACCTTATATAGCCAAGCAGCATCTGAGGATATTGATGTAGAACTTGAAACCACAAAACACACTCGCGATAAATCAGAGTCCAAGAAAAGAGTTCTGGAAAAGAGAAGAAAACAACTGATGGAAGAGATCTTAAGTTTTCAACAACAAAAGGAGCTAATGAATAGTAGGGAAAAACATGAAGTAGCAAGTGATGGGGATGTTCAGAAGGCAAAAGCACGAGTGAAGTCTTCAATTAGGGGAGTGTTGTTTTCAGTTATTGCTCATAGAATGGATCCAAGAAGGAGGGCAGGGGAAACTGCTGATGACAATGAAAAGCAAGCTCGTATGTACGGTAGAGAAGCAGTTGGTGGAGTTTTAGGTGGATTGTTCAAGGCGTTTTTAACTGCAGTTGCTGCTGTTGTGCGCGAAATTGCTAAACCACTTCAACATATGAACACACAAGAGACGTCTTTTGCAAAACAAGTTGAAGAAAGCAGAAACCAGGATTCACAAAAAGGTCGATCTGTGTAGGTCAAAGTATAATTTCAAAAAAATGGGAACGTTCAAAAAAGTGTGTCAAACCGAAAAAAAAGTAATAAATTGATATAAAAGATGGAGGTTTGATATGAGTCAAGCAAATAGAACTACTGGTTTGGTAGATTATAAAGAATTAGAAACAAATATCCTGTCATC
>NZ_JAFEVH010000072.1:0-4722 GCF_048054155.1 Wolbachia endosymbiont of Nasonia giraulti | reverse complement strand
CATGAAAATCTTGCCTTTGTAGCAAAATTGGACAGCATATGCAGGTTATTATAATTCACTACACACAATCTCAGGTAAGGAATGGTGACCTGTTTAGGTAAGTAGTCATAAATGTTAGTAACATATTTCCTTAAATCAGAGTTTGCTTTTAGTGCTTCATAAATGCTACTGTACAACTCGTTTATAGCTTGAATTTTTTTCATAATTAACCCTCGAAAGATATATAGAAACTCGTCATCCCGCTGCTTGTTAGCGGGATCTATGTTAAGAGATACCGCGAATGAATCGCGGTATGACGATAAGGTTTATACCTCGTCATCCCGCTACTTGTTAGCGGGATCTATCCGTGACGGTATGACGTAGGACTGCTGTCATTCCGCTACGTGTTAGCGGCTGAGATACCGCGGCGGTATGACGATAAGGTTTATACCTCGTCATCCCGCTGCTTGTTAGCGAGATCTATCCGTAACGGTATGACGTAGTAGCCCAGTTTGAATGACCAGAAAGAGCTACAAAACAACCTTTGGTTCGCGAAATGGAGAATATACCTTCTTCACTTCAGATAAATGGCTACTTACCTCCGATTCACGATTTTTGTAAAGAGCAGAAACATGCCGCATAATACCTAGTTTTATCTGCTCAGGAACATTGTCATAACCAGCTTCGTATACAACATCAACTCTTATTGCATTCAAACAATTGAAAAACTCAACATAGCCCCCTACATCACTAAAATAATACTTAAGTGTACTCTTCTCTTGATTTTTAGACATCATTGCAGTAGCCAATACTATCTTACTCACATGGCCATAGCTTAAATAGATCCTACGAGGTACATAATCTTCATATGAAACTTGCCATGTTTGTTTCACCAGTGACTTTTCCATATGCCATTCAGCGTAATCAGTTGCCATAAAAATTAGATCTGAAATCAACTTATCATCCTGGTCGTTCTCAATGCGTAAAAAAGATTTAACCTCTTCTAAAGTAACTGGAAAAGATTCAGGCTTAGATTTACGTTGCACAGATATTCTTGGTGAAGTAGATCTTATTGACATAATAACCCTCCTTTTTGATATAGCTAGAATAAGTAAGGTTTACCTCGTGACAGCGTGGGGCAAATCTTACTTACTTTAGCTATGCAGCTTGCATGCAACATTAAGTTAAATTGGCGCAGCAACAACTCTGAGTGCTTTATCGTATGAATATATTAAGAAGAGAACGTATTAAAGCTGTTTCTCCTTTTTTGTTGATAAAATTTGAACTTATAGCATATTCAACTAGGCTGGATTTTAGTAGATTGACATTTTGAGAATGAATATTATTGAAGGTGGAGTTTAACTCTTTAGCAAGCAGACTGCGAAATTTTTGCACACTGTCATATGCGATATTTTCAAGTTCATGTGCAAATTTATCTTGAGCTATAGTTGTTATATCTTCAATTTCCTTATTAAACTCCTCTAGCTTTTTTTCGTTATTTTTAAAATTTTTCGTAAAAGTTTTCATATCAATTAAACTCAACTATTATTATGATTATAATGACAATGAAAAACTACCGAAGTAAAAAATTCACACTACTGTGTAACTTACAAATACTTTTTACTACATTCCAGCGTCACGCGCTGGAATCTATAGCAAGTGTACAAATTAAATTTTACAAACACCGTTGTGCTGAATCTTGAATATTCACTTCTTTCAATTCAGTGGTAGGTTTTGGTTCAGCGATGGGTTTTGATATTGTGTATGTAATGCCACCAGCTATCAGTGCAGATACCACAGAAGCTGCAACTATTAATAGAGCAGACAATCCGGAAGCAATACTAAGAGCAGCACCTACTGCTAACATAGCTGCAAGGCTCGCATAGGCAACTTTTGGGGAAAATTGTCTTTTTCCTACTTTTTCTAGTGACACTTCATTTGTTTTAGTTTTGCCCAGTTCACCATCAAGTGGTGTGTTTTCATTCTCCAGACTTCTTATTTTTTGTGTTAGTGATTCATTCTCTTTATTGAATTCTTTCAACTTAGTCTCATGTCCAACTATGCAACTTTTTGATTCTGCTAGTTCCTTTTGCGCTTTTTCTAACAACACTTTTGTTTTAGAATGCTTATTTTCGTTTTCTTCTAATTCGCTATTAAGTGTTGTATTTTTACTTTCTAGATCTTGTATTTTTTGTTCTAGTGATTCATTCTCTTCATTGAGTTTCTCCAGTACTTCCAATTTAGTCTCATGTTCAGTGACACAATTTCTCAATTCTGTTAGTTCCTTTTGCGCTTTTTCTAATGGTACTTCGTTTTTTTTAGTTTTTGTTTTTTCTAATTCACCCTTAAGTGTTGTGTTTTCATTTTTTAGATTTTTTATTTCTTGTCTTAGTGATTCATTCTCTTCATTGAGTTTCTCCAGTGTGTCCAGCCTAGCTCCATGTCCAGTGATATAACTTTTCAATTCTGTTAGTTCCTTTTGCGCTTTTTCTAATGGTACTTCGTCTGTTTTAGTTTTTGTTTTTTCTAATTCACTATTAAGCGTTGTGTTTTTACTTTCTAGATCTTGTATTTTTTGTTTTAGCAATTCATTCTTTTTCTGCTCATCCTTTAGCTGAGTACGTAATTCTTTTAACTTAGCTTTACGTTTTTCAACCTTTTCTGCTTTTTCTGGAGTTTCCGTTGCGTTGTGTGTTTTGGAATGAGAAAAGGTACTAGGTACAACCTCAGATGGCTGATCACACATACTGTTTAGTCTATCTATTAGGTCTTCATCCTTTATCAATGAGCGATCTGCTCCATGCTTTATCAAAAGCTTTGCTAATTTTTTATTGTCATTTGCAAGAGCATAATATAAGGGAGTATGCTCAACTTTATCTTGTGCATTAACATTTGCTCCACCTTCTACTAGATATTCTGCAATCTCTACACAACCATATGCAGCAGCATAATGTAAAGGGGTCAGTCCATCTTTATCCTGTACATCAACTTTTGCTCCACATTTTACCAAAAGTTCCACTGATTCTTTATTGTTATCTGCAATAGCCCAATGTAAATGGGTCACGCCATCTTTATCTTGTGCATTAATATCTTCTCCATTTTCTAATATAGATTGGCCTAAAGCTTCAGATTCATCTGCATCAAAATATATTCCACTATCGCCACTATTACTTTTATTTAAAAAGATCTGTTCCCCATTATATGTAGTATACTGCTCTGGATGTTGACTGTGCAAGTCATTATGTTCTATGCGCTTCTGATTATTGGCAAGTCTTTGTTCTGCCTCTTGCAACTTTTGCGCCATAGCATCTCTTTCTCTTATAGCCTGTTCTTTTTCTAATGTATCATCTACTTTGTCTGTATTGTTTTCATTAACGATTGAGTTTGAAGAAGTCTGTTCATCCTCATCTTGTACATAGACTTTTTTGTTGTTTGGTGTAATTCTACTATTCTCTTCCTGATGTTTTGCACCCCATGCTTGTACTGCAGCAGTTACGTTATTTCCGTTCAAAGCTAAATTTCCTGGAGTTTTATTATTAGGCTGCAGTAAAGTGCCTTGTCTATAAGGTTGTCTTCTCGTAGCTCTTGTCTCAGCATAACGTTGTTCTCCTTCCTCTAACATTTTTATTATAGCCTTTTTACCTTCTACATCGCCGACAATATCCCTTGGAGTTCGGCCTTGACTATCTTTTAGTAAAGGATTTGCGTCATTATTCAATAAAAGCTGAACTATCTCTTGATGACCATGCAAAGCAGCAATGTGCAAAGCAGTTAGCTTAGACTTAGCTTCATCAAGTTCATATATTGGTTCATTAACTTTTGCTTCCTTTGCTAGTAGGAGTTTTACTATTGGTACACTGTTACATTCCACAGCAAGATGTACCAACATATAATTTACAATTTTGTCTGAATCTAATATACTGAACATCTTATCTATCTTCAAATTGTTATAAGTGCTATATACTATTGAGTCTGCATCTTTTAGCTTATTCCCTATTCTTTCAAGTAAATTATTCTCATTTAAACCTTCACTCTTGCTTACCTCATTTATTATTTCAAAAAACTTTTTCTTTTCCATTGCCGTAACCTTTCCTCTCAATTTATTTATTATTGCTGAACCATCTCACAAAAAAGTTAAGTTTGTCGAAATTCCATGTTTGATCTAAAAATTAGTCATAAACATTTTCTATGCAAGTAGCTGACACTGGTTCATTCTATAATGGTGTCACAGCAGTCCTACATCATGCCACCGCGAACCGTCATACCACGATTCATTCGCGGTATCTCATCCGCTAACTGTTCTCCCTCATCATACCGTCACGGTATCTCCAGATCCCGCTAACAAGTAGCGGGATGACGATTGTCAGGGTGTCATCCCAGCGCCCCTATGATGTCATCCGAGTAGCCGACACTGGTTCCTTTATGATGGCAGTGCCCCTATGGTGTCATTCCAGTGCTTGACACTGGAATCCAGCCTTTCCATAATCATCAAAACATTGTATTTTAACGTAAAACAGCTATTTTTATGCTCACCAACTTAATAAAATTCCTGGATCCCAGTGTCAAGCACTGGGATGACAAGATATAAACCTTATCGTCATGCCGTCGCGAACCGTCATACCGCCGCGGTATCTCCAGATCCCGCTGGGATGACGATTGTCGTTTAGCTATAAATATTTAAGAAATTTACCAAATGAAAAAAAAGGCAAAAGAAGCCCTGGGGTTATTATCTGCTTTAAAATA
>NZ_JAFEVH010000071.1:0-4948 GCF_048054155.1 Wolbachia endosymbiont of Nasonia giraulti | reverse complement strand
TTTTGATAAGCAAGTTATTTTATTCATTGGTTCTCTCACTAAAAGTATATCTGGGAGAACTTATACCTTATTATTCTATCTCTTTCATACCTTTATTTCCTTAACTTGACGCGTATGGGGATGCTGCAGGCTCAGGAAGAAGATTTTTTCACTTTCAACCAGAGTTAGGAAGTATAAACAATTTGCTGTCTCAAAACCTTGAAACTTTACGTAGTAGATCACGTGATATGGTGAGAAAAAATCCATATGCAGCAAATATTATTGATACAATAGTAAGTAACTCTATTGGAACAGGAATAAAACCGCAATCAAAAGCAAGGGATGGGGAATTTCGAAAGAGGGTGCAAGAATTATGGCTAAGATGGACAGATGAAGCAGACAGTAACGGAGTAAGTGATTTTTATGGATTACAAGCTCTAGTATGCAGAAGTATGATAGAGGGAGGAGAATGTTTTGTACGTTTAAGAACGAGAAAGCTGGAAGATAGATTTTCTGTGCCATTACAACTGCAAGTACTTGAGTCTGAACATTTAGATAATAAAACAAATCAAACTTTAGGAAATGGTAATGTAATAAGAAACGGGATTGAGTTTAACAAGCTTGGGCAAAGAGAAGCATATTACCTATTTAAAGAACACCCTGGTGAAGGCTCATTTGGTGAATCAGTGAGAGTGCCAGCAAATGATGTTTTACATATTTATAGACCATTAAGACCTGGGCAAATTAGAGGAGAGCCATGGCTTTCGAGTATACTGCTAAAGCTCTATGAACTTGATCAATATGATGATGCAGAATTAGTGAGAAAAAAGACAGCAGCGATGTTTGCAGGGTTTATTACAAGGCTCGATCCTGAAGCAAATATTTTAGGAGAAGGTGAAAGTAATGAGCAAGGAGTAGCACTATCAGGTTTAGAGCCAGGAACAATGCAGCTTTTAGACCCAGGAGAAGACATAAAATTTTCAGAGCCATCTGATGTAGGAGGAAGTTATGAAGCATTCATGAGATAGCAGCTGAGGGCAATAGCAATAGGCACAGGGATAACATATGAGCAACTAACAGGAGATTTAACGGGCGTTAATTATTCATCCATTCGAGCAGGATTAATAGAGTTTCGTCGTAGATGTGCTATGCTGCAACACAACATTATGGTATTTCAATTTTGCAGACCAGTATGGAGTAGATGGCTAGAATTAGCAGTACTCTGTGGAGAACTGAGTATAGATAAAAAAGTAGCAAAAGCAGCGAAAGAAGAAGTAAAATGGATACCACAGGGATTTGATTGGGTGGATCCTTTAAAAGACCAGCAAGCACAACAAATGGCAGTAAGAAATGGATTTAAGAGTCGATCAGAAGTGGTTTCAGAGCTAGGTTATGATGTAGAAGAAATAGACCAAGAAATTGCAGAAGATCAAAGACGTGCTAGTTCCTTGGGTTTAAGTTTTGATTCCGACGTTACTACTAATCAAGAGATAATATGAAAAACCAAGCGATATGGCTAAACAGATGTGTAATGGTAGAACCAAGGAGTTTTGAATTACTGTCACTACAAACAGGAAAGCAGCCTATCTTTAAAAATATAAAACATGCGGTAAGAAATAGTGAAAGAGGAATAATACCAATACATGGAATCTTGACGAAAAAGTCAGAAGTTTTTGATGATGTATTGGGGATGACATCGTATGAGAAGATAAGTGAAGAGATAGAAGAAGCTTTAATAGATAAAGAAGTAGAAACAATAATTTTGGACATAGACAGCCCCGGAGGAGAAGTAAACGGTTTATTCGACCTTTCCGACTTTATTTACCAAGCAAGGAGAAAAAAGAGGATTGTGGCAATAGCAAATGATGATGCGTATTCTGCGGCGTATGCAATTGCATCAAGTGCTGAAAAAGTATTGGTAACTAGAACTTCAGGAGTTGGAAGCATAGGAGTAATAGCAAGTCATATAGATCAAAGTGGGTTTGATGAAAAACAGGGAATAAAATATACGACAGTATTTGCAGGAAGTAGAAAAAATGATTTAAATCCACATGAGCCAATAACTTCTGAGAGTTTAGAAAGCCTAAAAAGCGAAGTGAATCGTTTATATGGAATGCTGGTTGAGCTAATAGCACGCAATAGAAACCTTTCTGTAGAGGCAATAAAATCAACAGAAGCAGGGCTATATTTTGGCGAGAAAGCAGTAGAAATAGGTCTTGCAGATGGAATTACAATTCTTTCAGAGTTTAAATCTATTAATAAAAAAGGGGATATTACTATGAATGAAAAAACTACAAATGACCTAGAAACTGACAATTTAACTAAGTATCGTACTGAAGTTCTTGAATTAATACGTTTATGTAACTTATCACGAATGCCAGAAAAGATAGGAGAATTTATTGAGCAAAGCGTAAGTGTTGAGCAAGCCAGGGAAGTTTTAATGGAGTTACTTGCAGAGCGAACGAAGAAGACAGAAATACTAAGTGCAATACCACAGAATTCAGGAGAAGAGTTGATGATGCAGGTAGCGAAAAGTCGTGCGCAATCAAACATTTAAAGTATGTGTATAACCGCCGTGTATAACAACCACAAATATGGCGGTAAAAAAATAAAAAAAGGAGAGAAAAAGACATGATAAGTATAACTGAAGGAAATAATTTAGGCGATCTTCTGAAATATGAAGTGTCCAACCTATATTCAAGAGATCAAATAACAGTAGCCAAGGGACAAAATCTAAAGCTGGGAAAAGTAGTTGGTTATGATACTAAAGATGGTTTTATTAAAGCTTTAAATCCAACTGCCACAGATGGGACACAAACGGCTATAGGAGTGATAGCAAGCGATGTAAACGCAAAGGAAAATAGTAAAGGAGTAATTATTGCTCGTGGTGCAATACTAGCAGATCATGCAGTTGTATGGCCAGCAAATATCATTGAAGAGCAGAAAACTGCAGCAATAAAGCACCTTGAAGGACGAGGGATCATTATCCGCAAGGGAGCTTAAAAAAACTATTAAAAATACAAAAGGGGGAAAAGAAAAAATGCAAAATCCATTTACAAATACAGCATTTAGCATGACGGCACTAACAAATGCGATAAATATATTGCCGATAAATTATGGACGAGTTGAAAATTTAAATTTGTTTCCAAGTAGGTCAGTAAGATTTAGACATATTACTATAGAGGAGCAAAATGGAGTATTAAGTTTACTACCAACGCAGTTACCAGGAGCACCAGCAACAGTAGGAAAACGTGGAAAACGAAAAATAAGAACTTTTACCATTCCACATATACCACATGATGACGTAGTGTTGCCTGAGGAAGTACAGGGAATAAGGGCATTTGGGTCAGAAAGTGAACTGAAAGCATTGGCAGATGTAATAACTGATCATTTGCAGCTAATGAGAAATAAACACGCAATAACGTTAGAACATTTGAGAATGGGAGCGCTGAAGGGAATCATTCTTGATGCTGATGGGTCGGAGTTATTAAACCTTTACAACGAATTTGAAATTACACCAAAAGTAGTAAATTTTGCATTGGGGACTGCGACAACCGATGTAAAGCGTAAGTGTCTGGAAGTATTGCGCCATGTTGAGGACAATTTAAGTGGTGAATATATGACGGGGATTCATGCACTGGTAAGTCCAGAGTTTTTTGATGCACTAATTTCGCATAGTAAAGTGAAAGAGGCATATGAAAGATGGCAAGAAGGAGCAGCGCTGAGGAATGACATGAGATCAGGATTTACGTTCTGTGGAATAACATTTGAAGAGTATAGAGGGCAAGCAACCGACCCTGAAGGAACCGTAAGAAGATTTATAGAAAGAGAAAGTGGAAACTGTTTTCCACTAGGAACAGCGAGCACATTTACAACGTATTTTGCACCAGCAGACTTTAATGAGACAGTAAATACTCTTGGACAGCCACTTTACGCGAAACAAGAGCCAAGAAGATTTGATAGAGGGACCGATTTACATACTCAGTCAAATTCTCTGCCAATGTGCCATAGACCGGGAGTATTAGTAAAAGTCGTTGTAACATAACAACACAGGTAGAGCAACTATAAAGTGGTGAGGCAGAAGAATGCTTTACCTGTGTGCCCCTTCTTAGCATGTAAAGGTTAGTATATAGCAGAAAAATATGCAAGAAAATATTAAGAGATTATTGCAAGATTGTTTTGCCCATTTAGGAAAAGTAGCTTTGTATGAATCAAAGGATAAGTCATATATGGTACAAGTACTAAAGCAACAGCCAGATAAATTATACGAGATTGGTGAAGGACAATTTGTAGGAGAAATTTTATTGTTGGAAGTAAGTGTGTTTGATGTATTAAAGCCAATGGTAGGAGATACTTTTTCCATAGGTAGTTGTAGATACAGAGTACACACACCACCACTTAGAGATAATTCAGGAATGGTATGGAAAATTCAAGCATCGGGGGTGTAAAATGTCTATTAATATAGAAGTTACCGATAATATTAATAAGGTAATTGAAAATGTAAATGCTGAAAGGAAAAAAGTGGAAAAAGCAGCGGTGAGGGCATTGAACAAAACAGCACTATGGTTAAAAACGCAAGCAGCTAAGGAAATTAGTGAGGAAAAGAAGATAAAATTAACGGTAATGAGAAAAAGGCTAAGAATTTTTAAGGCTAAGACAAGTAGGTTAGATGTATTAATGAGAGCAAATTTATATGATATTAGGGTATCAGCAATTGGCAAGATTAGACAAACAAGAAAAGGAGCGAAAGTAGGAAAACATAAGTTTATAGGAGGATTTATGGCAACAATGCCAAGAGGAAATAGTGGTGTTTTTAGGCGTGAAGGAAGAACCATACGCGTCAAGTTAAGAGATTGTGAGCAAATTTAGAGAGGTTAAAGTGGATACTCTAGCCCTTCTACGTTTGTCTTTTAATGAAAATCGCGACCAAGTTATAGTGAGTTTTTTAAGAAATGCTTTTAAACTATTA
>NZ_JAFEVH010000070.1:0-4972 GCF_048054155.1 Wolbachia endosymbiont of Nasonia giraulti | reverse complement strand
TCGATGAAATATCATCTCAAGCAGAGCTACATATCGGAGAAGGTGATGATGAGGATTACTTCACTGGTGAAAAAGGAAGAGTACTCGGAGATTTCTGGAATTTCTTTGAATCTCTCTTCAACCTTTTTGAAGTAGATGTAGATGATCCGAAAATCTACCAAATGCTCAAGGAGAAGAAAGAAAAAAATTGGCTTCTTTCGATAATTAAGTTTTTGCGTGATAAGCTTAAGGAGTTAATCAAGAAGATTTTTGCACGCGATTTAAGTTTCAATCAGAGGTTGGACAAAGAGATAAAAGAATTGCAGGAGAAATTGGGCAGTGGTGAGTTATCAGAAGAAGAGTTTGCAAGGGCGTTAGAAAGATTAACTGCATTGCAAGATCTGAAACTCAGGTTACAAATGGCTGTTGTCGGATGGATTGTTACAATGTTCGCAGAGATGTTTGGAGTTGAGTTGGCGGCTGCGGTAGAGGCATCTACAGAAAAGGAAGATAAAAAAGCAGAAAAAACATCATTAAAGGAAGAAAATAAAGAAGTTTGCGAAAACGTAGAAATAAAAGTGGATGAAAGAGAAAAACCTAAAGTGCCAGTTTTCCTTTTTGAAGTTTCACCAGGATTTGTAAGGCCGGTTGTTCTGAGCAAACCAGAACTTGATCTTTTACCAAAACCTATGAAAGAACTAATACCTAAAGAGGTTATAAAGGAGGAGACCCGCGAGGAAACAAAACCAAAAGTGGAAGAAGAGAAAAAAGCGAAGCCGGAGGAACCGAAGAAAGAGGTGTGTCCACAGAAAGTTCCGGAGCAAAAACCTGGGAAGAAGAGACCAATGTTGCATAATAACACAAATGGTTCTAGTAGGAAAGCGAAATATTTTGCATTTGATAATGTCGACATACGAGAGACGCCAACAATAGAACCAATTGATGTAAATGAAATTTACGGTAAATTTCTTGCTGAGCAGAATCAAATTTCACCAGAATCAGAACTTAATTCTATAAATGTTCAGCCTAAAGGAGGTTATAAAGGGAAATGAAAAAAAAATTTATGAAAATGCAAAAAAGTTGTTGCACTTATGATTTATTTATAATATATAGATTACATAATATTTTTATTAACGGAGGGTATTATGGATAAAAAACAACAAGCAAGCTCTAGTTCACAAGGGGATCCTCGTTTTAAGGTAGGCTCTGGTGGATATGATTCTGCTGCTTGGCTAAAAGCTAATCCTGGGAAAGGTGGAGGGCCGGTCATGCACAATGACCCTAGCAAGTTTGACAGGTGTGATGCCTATCCTTATACAAGGATGAGTAATGCTAAAGCTGATAGTGCTCAAAGTAGTAGTAAAAAAAAGTAATATTTGAATAGGGGGGAGTTATGACTAGTTTAGATTTTGTTAAGGAGCTGGTTAATGCGTTTAACGTTAGTAATTACGGCTCTAAAGTCAACACTAATTTTGTTGTGGAGGGCGATAATATCGTCGTTAAGTTTAATTGTGGTCAGCGCTCTGCAAAGAGGTACTTATCACAGATGGCAAGAGACTTAGTAAGAGAATATTATTCTGATGAGTCTGTAGCTGGTCACTTTTTTGACCTTAAGTCTTTTCCATTTAACTTTGATAAAGGAAGGTGGACGTTTAACAAGGCGGGGACTCAGTTTACAGTTCCTATAGGCTCTGGAGTAATCTTTAATCTCAAGGTGCATTTTGCTGAGGAATTCAGGAGTGAAGTAAGACACCAAATGATTAGGGAAATCGGTGGAAATTCTCAACACATTAAAGAGATTTTAAACAAAAATATACAGCAGGTAGCAATGGATACATCACCTCATTATATAAAATGCCTGTGGTTTAATAATCCGGGTATACAAGCGCATTTTATGAAGGTACTTCGGGCAAAAATGCAAAAGTATAGTTTTGATCTTTTAGATTTCTGTTGTATAGATGGCAATAAAGTATATTTTACAAATGTTGAAAATATTGATTTGGTGAGAAGTGTAACAGAAGTTGCTAAAAAAAGGTCAGGGTATCATTTTCGCTTTCCAAGCCGTAATGATTTAAAAGTTAGAAAATATAAAGGTGCTATGGGCGCGCTAATCTTTAGCTTAACTGGAATACCAGTTTATGGTTACTACCGTGATAATTTTATAGATGAAGACAGGATAAGTAATGGAGATCACTTTGCTTTTATACCTATAACCAAGGAGGGTAATAATTTAAGGTATCTAGCTCGTATGGAGGCAGATAAGATTAATGCTAAATTTTCTCATGATATTTTAACTAATGTTAGAGGTCAAACTGAAGCCACACGGTCAAATGAATTTGGTGAGGTATATGCTTTGTCCGATAGACAGATTGCTCTTTTAATTCCTGTAATTATAGAAAACTCTGTAATCAACAAAGATGGTCAAATAGAGATTGATCCTGAGCTTCGTTTTCGAGCATTGTCGCGATCACCATCGACTGAACTGTCAGATATGGAATTGGAGTCTCCCACGTGTAGTCAGGGTGGAGTAAAGGATTCTCCCAGGCAAGGATCAGAAAGAGAGGAAGAAACAGAGCCTTTTCTGGGGGTGCTGGAAATAGATCCAAGTCAATCCACTTGTTCTCTTAGAGCATGGGATAGTTCAACATTCTTAAATCTTGAGGTTTCTAATGAGGAATCTGAAAAACAGCAAGTTACTGATAAAAGTGATCTAGAAAGTAACGATGAGTGTTCTAAAGCAAAGCCACAGAGTGAATCTCCGAGTAGCCGGAAAGGGTCAGAAAGTAATTCGTTTTCAGGTAGTAGTACTTTATCAAAAAAATCTATTATGCCAGAGCTAGAGAAGTTGTTTATATTAGAGCTAGAAAAGTGGTTCCTATATTTTCAGCAAAATGGCAAAAAACTTGACTCGACGCGTTCAACTCATGAGCTTTCAAGTAAAAAAACAGCTACTTCATCAGAAAGAAAAGTAAAAAGTAATTCACCCTCAAAAGTGACTCCTGTTACTGAAGTACATACCGAAAACAAGCCTACTGAATTAAATGATAGTATTACAGAACTCCCGTCACAAGGTACCGTAGGCAAACTAAACATGCCCGGGGACCGTAGTTCTAAAATTTCTGTAGATAGTGGTTTAGGGTCGCTTGAGCGGGGACAGTCACCGTCGCTTATTGAAGAGTTTAGTGATTCACTTCAGCAGACACCGTTAATAGTTGATAAACTTGAAAATATATTTAGTAAATTATTAAGTGTTGTTCACAATCTATTAAAAAACCCGGCTTCTCCTACGCATAAAGATGTGTCGGGTGGACTAAAGTTGCAACAACATCTTGATTCTGATCAGAGAGAGAAACTATACAAAGCTCTTTCTTCTAAGATGAAGAAGAAGCTAGATTCCGAACTTTTTCTCCCTGAGTACGAGAAGTTACTATACCTACTTTATGTTGATAAGAGGGAGGTGCGTTTGCTTCTTTCTCCTCCTGGGGAAGTAGAGCAAGTGTGCTCAGTTCTTCCTTCTGAGGAGAAGGAGCAAGCACAATCAAGTTCTTCTGAGGAGGTAGTACGCTTATTTCAGGAGTTCTTTAGTAATCAAAAAGTTAGTGATAACTATCTTACAAGTTCTAAAGATAGTGGTGTTTCTTTAGGATCGTCTTCACAAAAATCGACTAGTGATACTGGAAGTGATGAAGATGAACTAGAAGCTAGTGGTAGGTCGTCAGTCTCATCGAACTCCAGTACTTCCACTGTTAGAACTAAAATGGATGCTACTAAGATCGAGCAATACTTGCAGGAGAAAAAAGTTAACAGTCGTACCTAATCCACTGCTCTCAGCCACCTAAGTGTTTTATTAGCTGACCCTGAGAGCACTGGTGTTGGTTTTTCTTGTCCATTGTAAGTATTGCATGGTACTAAATGTTTAAAAAGTATTAATATAAAGATATCAATAAAATTATTTACACTTTCATGCTATGCCCATAGCATCATATATTACTTAACCTTACAATAATTTTTTTATTCTTGCTGCTTCTTCAAATTCTAAATTTTCAGCATGCTCTATCATTTGCTTTCTCAAATCATCCTTATTAGTATTTACTTTCGGTTCTGCTATTGCCCTCTCCTGTAAGGTGTTTGATATAGGTTTTATTATAGTCTTTGGGACAATATTGTGCAATATATTATGTTCTTCTTGTTTTTTTCTTCTTCTTTCGGTCTCTTTTAACGCACGATCCAGAGAACCAGTGATTTTATCTGCATACAAAATTACTCTACCTTCAGCATTACGCGCAGCACGACCGATCGTTTGAATTAATGAAGTTTCCGATCGCAAAAATCCTTCTTTATCAGCATCCAAAATTGCAACCAACCCACACTCTGGAATATCAAGACCTTCCCTCAGCAAGTTAACACCTACTAAAACATCGATTTCTTTAGATCTCAATTTGTATATAATTTCTATTCTCTCCAGCGCAGCAATATCAGAATGCAAATAACTCACTTTCATATTCAATTCACTCATATATTCAGCTAAATTTTCAGCCATTTTTTTCGTCAATGTAGTGATTAAAACACAAAATCCCTTCCCTATTGTCACTTGTGCCTCATGAATTACATCATCAATTTGACTCTCTATTGGTTTCACAATGCAGATTGGGTCTGTAAGCCCTGTTGGACGGATAACTTGCTCTATAAATACATTATTGGTCTTTGCCAACTCATACTTTCCTGGAGTGGCTGAAATGTAAACAGTCTGCGGCCTAACTCCCTCCCACTCTTCAAATTTTAATGGACGATTATCAAAAGCGGAAGGGAGCCTGAAGCCATAGTCAATCAATTTCTTTTTACGCGCCTCATTACCACTGTACATCGCACCAACCTGAGGAACGGTGACATGACTCTCATCAACAAATAAAATTACGTCTTTGGGTAAATATTCAAACAAAGTAGGCGGTGGATCCCCAGCTTCCATTCCATAGAGATAACGCGAATAATTTTC
>NZ_JAFEVH010000069.1:0-5067 GCF_048054155.1 Wolbachia endosymbiont of Nasonia giraulti | reverse complement strand
AAAAGGTAGAGCAAAAGTGGATTACTGCTTTGCCTAATTGGGCTTTAACTATGTCTCAACTTGATATCTTTTTTCCTGGTAGGTTAAAAATTGAGTTGAATTGAAAATGCGGTTTGACACACTTTTTTGAACGTTCCCAATAAAATGCCAATCTTAAATATTGCTATATTTCACGATAGCTACTTAATTTGGCACGTATGGTTTGTTAAACACTTCCACTCAAAACCGCTACAGACTATATCTTTCTGTATAATCTTTAAATGCACCTCTATTGGAGTCAAAATGTAGTTTCACACTACCAATTGGCCCGTTTCTTTGTTTTGCAATGATCAGCTCTGCAATATTTCTAATTTTCTCCATTTTCTCTTGCCACTCTCGATGTTTATTACTTCCTTCATTTGGTTGCTTTCTTAATTCATAATATTCTTCTCTATAGAGGAACATTACTATATCCGCATCCTGCTCTATGCTTCCTGAATCACGTAAATCAGAAAGTTGTGGTTTTTTATCATCCCTTTGCTCAACAGAACGAGAGAGCTGTGATAGTGCAACAATGGGAATATTTAGTTCCTTTGCAATTGCTTTTAAACCCTGCGTCACTTCTGAGATTTCTTGCACTCTATTTTCACTACTCCTTTTTGTTGTTCCTCGAATTAACTGCAGATAATCGATAAAGACCACCTCTACATTATATAGTTGATAGAGAAGACGTATTCTGGTACGAAGAGCACTAATTGATAATGCAGGAGTGTCATCTATGATGAAAGGTAATTCGGATAGATCTGTACTAGCATTAATGAATTCGTGTAATTCAAAATCACTAATTCTCCCAGTCAGTGCCTTATAATAACCAATGCCTGAATCTATAGTAATCAATCTTGCAGTCAATTGCTCTGCTGACATTTCAAGTGAGAAAAACGCTACGTAGTGTTGTTTATCTGTTCTTTTTTGCAAAATCTTACAAGCATTAAGTGCGATGTTCAGCGCCAATGCTGTCTTTCCCATTGAGGGCCTTGCAGCTATAATTAACAGATCAGATTTCTGCAAACCACCAAGAAGCTGGTTTAGGTCTTGAAGTCCGGTTGTAATACCTAGCGCCTCTGGGTTATTTTTCAGCTTGCTGATCTTCTCAACCACATCTTTAATTGAACTTGCAAGCTTTATATATGTCTTATCACCTTGCTTTTTTACTGCTAAGTTGAACAACTTTGTCATTGCCTGCTCAATTTGTACCTGTGCAGGATTTTCAATGTCGTAGTTATAACTATCGTCAACTATCTCCTGCCCGAGCTTGATTAAGCATCTCCTTAAATAAGTATCACGGATTATTCTGGTCAAGCTATAGATGTCAAGCGCAATGCTTGCCTTTGCTGCAAGTTTTGCTAGGTACTCAACTCCACCACATTCGGCAAATGCTTTATCATTTTCAAAAAACATCTTTAGGCTTAGTTCATTGGCGACTATGCCGTGTTTTCTGGTTTTAGATATCTGGGTAAAAATGCTTTGATGTAGTGGATCATAGAAATTATCTGCTGTGATTATGTCTTCAACTGCATCACAAATTCTATTATCTCGAATCATTGCACCAATGAGCATTTGCTCTGCTTCTAAATTATGTGGCAATTTACATATTTCTTCTCTTGAATCAATAAGGTTAACTAATTCATTCATTTTAAGTTTTTAGAGTAATGATTGATTATTGTAGAATATTCAGTCCTTACTTAAAAGATAAAAAATTTGACTAATCTTGTATTGCTTATAGCATTAAAGTAGGCCCCTGTGGTGGAATGGTAGACACGGCAGACTCAAAATCTGTTGCTTGCAAAAGCATGCTGGTTCAAATCCGGCCAGGGGCACTCAAACATTGGAAAATGCATATATGTTACATAAATTTTTTAATCGTTTATTTTCCATTCTTTCTTCTATAAATGCTATTCAAAAAGTGAAAAAGGATGATAATGGAATATGCTATGTAACGGGACTTAGACGCTATTTGTCAGTGCTTCTTGATTTAATCATCATCGTTTTATTTTTGCAGTTTTGCGGTCAGGCCTTAAATCAACTCTTCATGAGCTCGGAGAGCAGTAAAATATTAGGCCAAATTGCTGCAAAATATCAAATGCAGGTACCACTATCTGCAGAGGAAACAGCAATGCAGAGTAAACTAATCAAGTTACTAATTCTAAATCAAATAGTTCAATTCATTATGCTTTTTAGTTATGTGGCATATATGTGGATAAGGTTTGGTGCTACACCTGGAAAGTTATTACTTGGACTCAGAGTTGTAAATGCACAAACTTTTGAAAAATTGACTCTCAAACAAGCAATAAAGAGGTTTTTTTCCTTTATATTGTCAACTGCACCACTATTCTTGGGTTTTATATGGGCAAACTTCGACAAACGCTGCCAAACTTGGCACGATAAGATCGCAGACACAGTGGTTGTCATAAATAAGAGTCTTAAGCGTGATAAAATGAAATAGTAGGTAAAAAATATGCCAAGTATTACTCATGGTCAAAGTATGGATTCTATTAGCGATAGCATTGTACATATTGGTGATAATGAAATAAAAGAATGCGCAATTGAAGCGCTAGAACCATTTAAGAACGAATTAGAAGCTCAAAGTTTTGACCTTAATGAGCTAGGAACTTCTGACCTAATTAAAGCATGGAAGAAGATAGAAGATTTTAAAGGTGCTGGATTAAAGGATGCTTTTGACCTTGCTGATCTGATAAAAGGGCAAATTGCAGGATTTAATAAAGAAAAATTACAAGAAATGTGTACTTTTAGCAAGATTTCCTACGGTAATGTGGACAGAAAATTAAAGCAAGATGAGTACAAAACTAAAAGGCAATTTGAAGAAGAAGGTTATCAAATTATAAAATTTTACGACAATGAACTCATTGAAGACAAATATTGCTCGGATACTGATTATAAATTAGAGCAACAAGATGTCGGTTATGCTTTAATGAGTAGCAATTCATATAATCGAGATGCTGGTTATGTTTTTATTAAAGGTCAGGAAGTAACTATAGCTTACCACGGTACTCGTGATTTAAATGATGTAAAGGAAGATCTTCGTGCATCTTTAGCTAAATTGTCATTTTTACCTGAAGATCATCGTGTCCACTCTGGTTTTTACTCTTTATTCAAACGCTCTTGGCCCAGTGTGCATAAGATATTAAAAGGGCATGCTAATGATAAAGGATTAGCAATCAAAGATTTGAAAATTAATGTTACAGGTCATAGCATGGGAGGTGCTCTTGCTAATATCGCTGCTTTATGTCTTAATAAAACAGAAGGTGCCGAAGATGTTCATGTTGCAACTTTTGGTTCTCCAAGAGTTTTCTACAATGGTGCCGCTGAAGTTTACAATCAGTGTCTTGGAAATAAGACTATTAGAGTAGCTTGTCAATCAGATCCGGTACCATGTTTGCCACATGGTAATGCTGGTATGCACTATAAACATGTAGGTAAATCATTAAAATTAGAAACAGGTAAAACTCTGGAGTACTTAGAACTGCACTATCATAGAATTAATATCTATTATAACCTTGTTCGGGAAGTAGAGCAGGAAAATTTTAAATCAGATAACAATCCATCTAAGTATCGTCATATTGCTTATATTTTTGGCCTATTTTACCATGCAGTTTTGTCATATGTCGATGTGAATGATAAGGAGTTCTTTAAAAAAGTTGAGGAAGAAAATAAAGACATTAAGCTTTCTGAGATACCAATTCAATATGCTCCAAAATTAGAAGAGAAAATTAAACTACTAGAACAAGAAGTAGCTAAGCCTACTAATGACAAAACTCAATTAGAGGGAAGGTTAAAGAGTATACAACAAAGTTTGGTTGGAAAAACTAAAGAGCTAGATGATGAAAAAGGAAAATTAACACAAGAACAACAGAAGACTAATCAACTCAATGATCAAATAGATAAACTTACTGCAGAATTTAAAGGGACAAAAGATCAGCTTGCAGAAAAGAAAGCAGAGCTGGATGAACAAACTAGAACAGTAACCAAGCTTAATGATACTATAAAGGAACTTAAGGAAACAAATGCTGAATTAGAAAGAAAGAATAGTAATCTGGCTAATCGACTGGAGAAACTTGAGGAAGCAAAAACTAAGCTAGAAGAAAAGGTAGAATTTGCAGAAAAAGAGCTGAGGGATGCTAAAGCTCAATTCAGAGAGA
This sequence comes from Wolbachia endosymbiont of Nasonia giraulti, assembly GCF_048054155.1. Lineage (NCBI taxonomy): Bacteria > Pseudomonadati > Pseudomonadota > Alphaproteobacteria > Rickettsiales > Anaplasmataceae > Wolbachia > Wolbachia endosymbiont of Nasonia giraulti. The sequence goes on along the minus strand of NZ_JAFEVH010000069.1, from coordinate 871 downwards.
GTGAGAGAGGGCTAAGGGAAGTAAAAGCTCAACTTGAACAGGAAAATAGTAATTTGTCTAGTCAAGCAAGGGAGCTTAAAGGGAAATGTGAGCAAACAGAAGTTCAACTTGTAGAATCAGAGCAAAAACTAGCTGAAGAAACTAGTAAAGTCATGCAACTTAGCAAAGAATCTAATGAAGCAAGAGCTCAGCTTGAAAAGAAGAAAAAAGAGATTGGAAAGCTAAAAGATCAAGTAGATCAAATGACTATACAAAACAATCAATTGGAAGGGCAGCTGGATGATGCAAGACAATCGTTCGCTGATCAAATAATGCAACGCGAAAATGAAAATAACGACTTAAAGACAAAGCTGCAAGAAATTGAAAACAAAAGTGAAGTACTAGAGAAGAGTCTACAGAAGCAATTTGAAAGCAAGAATGAAGAGCTAAGTGAAAAATTCTTGAAAGCAAGAACTTACAGTAAAAGGCAAGGTAATTATGCTTCTGTTTCTTTTGTATTATCTGGAGCATTTGCTGTTGGTACAAGTTTAACAATGGTTCATTTAGCAATGTGTGTTTCGCTTGCTGTAGCTGCATTAACTTTTCTTGCAGTAGGATGTTACTGTTCTTATAACGCAAATACCGCACTTAATAATGTTGAAGTTAGTCAAATCGGGAATGATCTTAGTCATTCTTTAGTTTAGTTGTAGAGTAGCTGCTTGAGTATTAATTTAAATATTCTTCATTGCTAGTGGGAACGTTCAAAAAAGTGTGTCAAACCGCATTTTCAATTCAACTCAATTTTTAACCTACCAGGAAAAAAGATATCAAGTTGAGACATAGTTAAAGCCCAATTAGGCAAAGCAGTAATCCACTTTTGCTCTACCTTTTT
>NZ_JAFEVH010000068.1:0-5082 GCF_048054155.1 Wolbachia endosymbiont of Nasonia giraulti | reverse complement strand
ATGCCATTATAACTCAAATACTTTATTATACCTTTATCATTTACTTTAGGAAATACTATAGGATGACAAAAAGGCAAGGTACTGAGATGACAGGAGTATGAAATGGGTCTACTTGACCATTTAGTTGTCTTTTCTCGTCTATCTTATCTTGCCACCCTGCTGCAATGAGGGGTAGGTAAGACCATTTATTATTTTCACTACGTGACTTTTGCTCTTTTGAATGAACTTTAGTTTATATCTCCAGCAATGACAAGCGCGTTATCTTCCCTTAATCTCCCACCGCTTTCTTGCAGAAAAAGCCTACCGAGTGAAGTTTTATATTTATTAATTCCAGAGTAAATTATTCCATTGTATCTTCCGGCAGCAAGATATGCAAAACCTAGTACCGTTGAGCCAAGGGAGCGTAGATTATTATTGTCAAGTGGTAATTTATTTAACAAATTACCACTTATGTCTATTATTCCCCCTTCACGAGCTTTCATCCGCATTTTTACATGGCGAGATTTGAAATCTTCAAGAAAAGCTCCTTTCTTTTCCTCTGCCCAGAAAGTTTCTCTAAGGGCTGGAGCATCAATCACAGCTGCTACAACTCTGTTTTTATGAATGAGACAAACTGATACTGCAAAATAAACCATACAACTAAAAAGGTTTTCCTTGCCTTCTATAGGCATAATAAACCAAGTATAACTGCCTTCTTTTAGATCTTGGCCTACATTGTCTTCAAAAATAAAGTCATAGTTCTGGTTGTAGTTTTTCAAGCAATCGTATATAAGTTGCTTGGATTTCGAATAAGTTTTATTGATAAAGTCTGCTGACTTAACGCTTGAAATTTGCAATTCATTAAAATCACGTATAAGCTGCTTGGAGGCACTGCGTACAGAATCAAGCATCACATTGATTCGTGGTGATGAAATGGCCATTTACTCTTTTACTCTTTCGTAATAGCTGTTATCAGGAGTATGTACTACAATTTTATCCCCTTCTTTTATAAATTGAGGCACGTTAACACGTATTCCGTTTTCCAAAATTGCAGGCTTATAAGAAGCAGTAACAGTCTGCCCTTTGATAACAGACTCTGTTTCTTTTACAGTTAGTGTAACGTGATCAGGCACATGTGCAGAAATTATTTTATCTTGATAAGTTACTACTTTAATTTTCATATTATCTTGCAAATAAGCCTTCTTTTCCCCTAATAAGTCTAAATTTATAAAAATCTGCTCGTAACTACTTGGATGCATAAGATTTACGATATTCCCTTCAGTAAAGAGATAAACATATTCCTCTTCATCTAAAATTGCCCTTCTGATTGTTGCATCAGAGCGAAACCTCTCATAGTACTTTGCTCCTGTTTGGATATTTTTCATTTCAGCTTGTATATATGCACCACCTTTACCAGGTTGAGTATGCATAATACTTACAACCAAAAACAATCCACCGTTATGTTCTAGTACCTGACCTGGCCTGATATCATTAGCCCTTTCTGCCATAATTACACTTTTAATTTGGTCTGATTATTATAAATAACTTTATACAAATATCAAAATTTTTATTGGCCAATGAATTCTGGCATGTTGATTACTATATACCTTTCCTTCATGTTGATGTATGGAAATACTTCTTTAGTAAAAGATAACATAATGTTTTTTTTTGTGCTGATAACCAAAATTTCTAATATATCCCCCGAGCCGAAATTATTCACAGACTTCACATAGCCATATAATTCATTACTCTCTAGTCTTACTTCCATATTCACAAGATCATCTTGGTAAAATTCATCCTCATCATTTAACTGTGGTAGCTTATCTCTTTCTATATATAACTTTTTATTTCTTAAAAGCTCTGCTTCATTACGGGAATTCACACCGCTAATTGTTGCTATTACTAAATTATTACTGACAACAGACACCAAGCTTATTTTATAATTTTCACTTCCGATTATTAGTTCACCATATAGGAAAATATTTTCGGGCTTTTCAGTAAAGGTTTTTATTTTGACAGCTCCTTTGATTCCATGGGGAGAAGTAATTATTCCGAGGCATATATTCATATTAATATGATAGTTGAAATCAGCTTTTTGTCCATAGAATTGACAATTTACTGAATTAACATACAATTAATATTGTAATAATTATAGCGGGTAATGTGTGAGTTCTATCAGTAATCAAGAAAGGCAAAGTATTATAAGTAGCTTAGAAAAAATCAACTGCAAGCTAAAAGGTGAATCTATAAAACTTGATGATACAAAGGAATCTATAATAGTAGCACGTCGTAAATCTGTTGTTAAAGGGATATTGGAACATCTCAAAAACCCTTCCATTGCTAACTGTAATGTTATGATCGATGCAGAAACTGGATTTGGTAAGACTTACGACATTGGAATACTGAGTCATGTACTAGCCCAAGCAGGATTTCATCATCTGGTTGCAGTACCAAGCAGTGATCTAGTAAACCAAGCTAAAAAAATGATGAGTAGTGCATTTACTGTAAACATTAGGACACCTAAAACTGCTGAGGAAATTAAAAATGCACTGAAGGCAACTAAACCTACAACAATTATAGTGACACATGACCTGTTATTACAGCAAGAAAATGATCGTAAATTTAAAGACCAAAATACCAAGTTGTGGATTAGTGTTGATGAAGCAGACAGTATTAACAAGCAGCAGGATTTTGAGAATATGTGCAAGCTTGATGAGGATTATCCTACAACTTACCTAACTGCAACACCAAAGAGAAGGATTTTAAATAGATGCGGAAAAGTTATCAGCCCGACAAGATTGAGTAGACGTTGTATTGGAAACGCCATCGAAACAGCAAGTGTTATTACAAAAACCAATAGGAGAGCAAATTTCACTCTTGCATTAGTCGTGAATATTGCTACCTCCATCATATCTTTAGCTGTATTGTTTCCTATTATAAATAGTAATGTTGCTGCTGTAATTGGTCTAACTTCAGATCATTGGCTGTATTCTGCTTTGATTGGAAACTTATATTATACAATTTCTATGTTTATATTTGGTATAGTAATGTTGCCAATTTGGTGGGTACTAACTAAAGCAACTGGTGTAGAGTCAAAAGAACTGCTCTCTAGATTTCTTGCTAACGTGCGTAGCTTATTTACTAGAGAAAAATCGAGCCCAGCTCATGAATATGTTGAAGAGAGCGAAGAAGTTTTTAATTACAATAAGCTTGTTGATACCGATGATTTATTAACTTCTATAAGATGGAATGTGCAAAGCCCAATTGGAGAAAGTGCTCTGCTTTTAGCTGATGATGTAAATAGTATAGTTAATCTTAACTTTGCGTTGCAGGGTAGAGATAATTTAGTATATGAAGGTAGTACACGTTATGAAGTGTATAATAAATTTCAGCCTGAAGGGATATCTTATCAAGACTATAGGCTCAAGTTACGCGAAGCGAACTTTATAAGCTGCGTTAAAAAGCAACATCCTAGTCTGACAGAAGAGCAGATATCTGAATTAAAAGAAAAGGTGGATTTCAGTAGTACTGCTAAATATCTAAAATATAGAGTAATGCATTCAATGATCGATCTTACTCTCTCATATTTAATGAAGTGTGATAATATTACTTTAGATAAAAAAAAGAAGAGAAGGTTTGAGTGGATTGATAGAAGATGTTAAAAAGAATGTTAGCACCACTAATGATAACAATATTATAAGCTACCTAGAGAGAAAAGGCTTTAGTGAGCAATTTGCTAGAAACAAGCTCTTACCGCAAATCAAGTTAGTAATTAAAGCATTGCGTCGAGGTGATAATGAGCAATGCAGGTTAATAGTTGATAATTGGCGCTTAAGCAAAGAGCTCCATGACCTCATGGAAAGAGAGGAAGGTATACTACATAGTCTCATTGATTTCTGCAAACAAAATAAATGTATCTTTGCAGGAATTGGGAAAAATGATCTTGGTATTGGAGAAAATAGACCCTTTTCAGCGATAATACGTAATCAAATAGGTAAATATCGAACTATTTATTGTGATTATGAAAAAAGAGATTTTGATGCATTAGCTAAATATGCGTTAACAACGGTTATAGATGGATCGAAAGGTCGTGGATTTGATAGTGAATATAATCATGTTGCATCAATATTTGCAGATTCGGTTAGTCAGTTCAATAATCCATCTGAAGCCCTACAGAATCTTGGAAGAAATAGAGAGCATAATGAGAGCAGACAATCATGGTTTTTCGCTGCTGCAGGTGAAAAAGTTGAGCTATTTGTGAATAAGATCTTAGCAAATTTTAAAAACGAACCACAGAAATTTTGTCAGAAAGTTTTGTTTCCAGCTACTAATAAATACAATAAGTTGCTAAAAAATAGAATGGGAGAAGAACTTGGAAGAAAAATAGAAATCTATATTAGTAAAAATATTGATGCATTAGGAAATATTGATGATTCAGCTCTGAAGAAGTTTTCTAGTGATTTGATAAAAGAAACGTATGAAAAAGTTCATGATATAAATGATTTTGATGTCAAAAAGACAGAACAAGATTTACATAGGATTTTAAAAAGTACAGAGGCATACCTTCGTTCATATGAGAACAGAATTAAAAACAATGGTAAATTATCTTGCACACGCTCAGCTTTATTTTCTGTGGGGAGTGCTATAACAAAGGTAATGTATTATCTTTGGGCAGGGTTTGACTATTTAGTCTTTTTGGCTAAAGCGTACAATATAGATAAATCTGGAGATACCAGTGCAAGAGCGTATGTACACATAATCAGAAACTGTCACTGTGAAAGTAGTGTGAAGGCGCAAAATGTATTGGTTCATGCATTAGAAATTGCCAAAGAACATGACAGCAGTTTCAAAAGAAATAGTTTGTACGAAGGCAATGAGGATAGATGTAAAGAAAAAATCATCTCATATTTTCAATCCAAGCAATATATACGTGCATTAGATAGAACAATTGCTCAAATTGAAAATAGGGAACGTTCAAAAAAGTGTGTCAAACCGCATTTTCAATTCAACTCAATTTTTAACCTACCAGGAAAAAAGATATCAAGTTGAGACATAGTTAAAGCCCAATTAGGCAAAGCAGTAATCCACTTTTGCTCTACCTTT
>NZ_JAFEVH010000067.1:0-5157 GCF_048054155.1 Wolbachia endosymbiont of Nasonia giraulti | reverse complement strand
ATGTTACAAATTCTATCCATTTCGTTACAAAATGGCATTCGCTTTCTTCATTCTCCTTTACCTGCACTTCCATCAGCATTCCTTGCGGTTTGCTTGCCATGTAGGCGAAAATACAGGCTTACCCTGTTTCTCCAGTCATACAACAGTGGGTTAGGTGGCTTCTCTATACCGGTGGAGTTATTATTTGCGTACATCTAGAAATGAAAAATGTAACTTATCCACATTACCTTTTGGTCAGAGCTTATCAGCATCTTTAGCTCTTTCATCGTATCGGTACTTATAAAGCTTCACTTACGTTCACCATACCACTAGCCTAGCCCTCCAACCACATGATGCTTGCAGTTTATGCCCCTCTCACGATTGAGCATCTTCTTTTTCAAGAGGAGGTTCATTGTCCGCATCGCTTGGCACCAACCGGTTGCCCGATTCGCACTGATGCGTAGACTCAGACGGCAAAACATCTGGTTTAATAAGTTTTAGAATCCTTTCAGTTTCTTTCTGAATGAATTCCTCTCCTTTTAAACAATATGACCGAAGACTTTCAGGTCGCACCATATCACTGATGATGTTGTATCATTTTTATCAACAAAAGTATTTTTAGCATTTGCATCAAATGCAAAGGAAAGAATTAAAGCTACAAGTAGAAGAAAATTTTTCATTATGCCTCCGTATTTAACGCTGGATTATCTATCATTTTGATTAAATTTAAGTAAACGGTGAGGATTTTTTGCTTAAAAGTATGCTTTATTTCATTTAGAATACTTTTCTTAGTTTATTTATATTACAAGTGCTACAGAAATTTTATAGTATCGTTTATTGCCTTTATCGTGCTTTAATTGACACAGTTTATAATGATGGAGTGGAGCACGCAGGATATCTATCATTTTTAATCCTGTTATCAATATTTCCTTTTCTTATTGTTTTAATGGCCATGGCATCAACGTTCGCAAATTTCTTAGATCAATACAATGTCGGCTGGGCATTTATTATTGATAACATGCCACAGGATATTTTATCATCTTTGATGCCACGTATTAGGGAGATAATATCAGGCCCTCCGCAAAGCTTATTAACCTTGGCAATTGTAGGCGCTGTTTGGACTGCCTCATCGACAATTGAAGGATTCAGAACGATATTGAATAAGGCCTATAAAGTCCCGGTTTCATCGCCTTATATATGGAGAAGGGTGCTCAGTATATTACAATTTTTAGCAATTACGCTTGTTACAACTCTGACTATAGTATTTTTTACATTAGTGCCAATGTTAATTGATTTTTCTTACCAAGGGCTAAGTTATACTAGATATTTACTTATTGAGTTTGTGCTTTTTACTATAGTATCTTGGCTATATTTTACATTGCCAAACATAAAACAAAACTTATCAGACGTATTTCCCGGATCTTGTGTAGCTGTTATTCTTTGGACGATCTCTGCTTCAGCTTTCAAGCAATACTTAAAAGCTTCCTTTGACCAACTGAATTTGATATATGGAAGTTTAGGTGGTGTGATAGTATCGTTACTATTTTTTTATGTGCTAAGTTTGATTTTTATATATGGAGCAAAATTTAATTTTCAGCTAAAATATTTCAATGGATCTTGCTAAGGAGAAAGAAATGGGTGACTTAGAAGGTAAAATAGCTTTAATTACCGGAGCTTCAGGTGGAATAGGCTCTTCTGTTGCAAAAAGATTTGTAAAAGAAGGTGCATGTGTAATTCTGATTTCCAGATCTCTTGATAATCTCAAGCCATTGTATAACGAAATTGAAGAGCTGAAAGAAGGCTCTGTGAAACTAATTCAGCTTGATCTTTTAGACTTTGAAAACGTAGAAAAACTGGCAAATATGATAGAAAGCCCAAAATTATCAGAATCTGGAACACTTGATATACTGATTGCATGCACTGAAATTTTAGGTAAGTTGAGCTCTGTTCATGATTGTGAGCTTGAAGATCTACAGAACGTAATGAATACAAATTTTACTGCCAATTGGTACTTGCTAAAAAATTTGGGTCCAATACTAAAAAAGTCTAATGCTGGAAGAGCGATATTCATGACCTCAGAGATAACACTTTCTCCTTCCTCTTATCCATATTGGGTACCATATGCTGCAAGTAAGGCTGCACTAGAAGCAATGGTGAAGATATATGCATCTGAGACAAAACATACGAACTTATGCATAAATGCCGTGTATTCGGAAGGGCCTATCGATAGTGAAATGTATAAGCAAGCATTTTCGGGAAAAGATATATCTGAATTGGTGCCACCTGATAAACTGACAGACAAATTTGTAGAACTTGCTTCTGAAGATTGTAGCATATCAGGACAAATCTTACCACTTAGCAAATCTCCCGAGTAAATTACCATAGTATCTGCAAAGATACCGTTAAGCCTAAAGGTAGTTAGGTTTAATAAAAATTCACATACACAGGAAAGATTGGTAACATTATTTGAGTCGAGACTATTATTGTAATTATGCCAAAATGCACAGATATAGAATCTATATTAGTAATAGGAGCAGGCCCAATAGTTATAGGTCAGGCATGCGAGTTTGATTATTCTGGAACGCAAAGCTGTAAAGTATTAAAAAGTGAAGGTTATAAAGTCATTTTAGTTAACTCCAACCCCGCAACTATAATGACAGATCCTGAATTCTCTGATGCAACTTATATTGAGCCGGTGCTACCTGAAATCATAGAGAAAATTATAATTAAGGAGAGGCCAGACGCAATATTACCAACAATGGGAGGGCAAACAGCACTTAATTGTGCAATAAAACTTGCAGATGATGGAGTGTTAGACAAATACAACGTAGAATTAATAGGAGTAAATAGAGAAGCAATAAAAAAAGCGGAAGATAGAGAATTATTTCGCCAATCCATGGATAAAATAGGTCTAAAATACCCCAAAAGTATCATTATAAAAAATCAAGAACAAATAAAAAAGGCTTTGGATTACATTGGATTACCAGCAATCATCCGTTCATCATTCACTCTTGGTGGCGCAGGTAGCGGCATAGCATACAATAAAGAGGAGTTTTTCAATATTGCAGAAAGTGCTCTAAAAATTTCACCAATAAATGAAGTTCAGATAGATGAATCAATTATGGGCTGGAAGGAATATGAAATGGAAGTTATCCGTGACTGCAAGGATAACTGTATAATAGTGTGTTCAATAGAAAATATTGATCCAATGGGAGTGCACACCGGAGATAGTATCACAGTTGCTCCTGCTTTGACTCTGCGTGATGCTGAATATCAACAAATGAGAAATGCATCTATAGCAGTGCTGAGAGAAATTGATGTTAGCGCCGGTGGTGCAAATGTTCAGTTTGCAGTGAATCCTAAAGAAGATGGAAGCCTCGTTGTAATTGAAATGAATCCAAGGGTTTCTCGCTCCTCTGCACTTGCTTCGAAAGCAACAGGCTATCCTATTGCAAAAGTTGTAACTAAACTTGCTATTGGCTATTCGCTCGATGAAATATGTAACGACTGTGCTCCAGTTATACCTGCTGCATTCGAACCAGTGATTGATTATATCGTCACTAAAATTCCTCGATTTGAGTTTGAGAAATTTAAGGGGACGAATTGTGAACTATCAACCTCCATGAAATCAGTGGGAGAAGTAATGTCTATAGGCCGCACTTTTAATGAGTCACTACAGAAAGCTTTTCGCTCACTTGAAACAGGGCTCACGGGACTTGATGAAGTGTTTTCTGAAGACACAGATGTTAAATCTCAATTAGCAAAATTGCTGCCAAACAGATTACTGATTGCTGCTGACGCAATGCGTCACGGAATTAGCATAGAAGAAATAAATTCGATTACAGGATATGACTTATGGTTTCTGCAAAATATACAGCAAATCATCTTGGCTGAACAAAAAATCAAGGAAAACGGCCTTCCTGGAACTGCATATGAAATGTTAGAGCTGAAAAAAATGGGGTTTTCAGATGCAAGATTGGCAAAATTGAGCAATAAGAAAGTAGAACAAATTGAAGCAATAAGGAAAAAATTTGATGTTAATCCAGTTTATAAGCGTGTAGATACCTGTGCAGCTGAATTTGAATCGAGCACTGCTTATATGTATGGCTGCTATGAGGGTGATGTTGAAAATAAAACGGAATGTGAGGCGAATATTTCGGATCGAAAAAAAGTTGTCATTTTAGGAAGTGGTCCAAATCGCATTGGTCAAGGTATTGAGTTTGATTATGCATGCGTACATGCAGCTTCTGCCGCCAAAGAAATGGGGTATGAAACAATAATGATTAACTGTAATCCGGAAACCGTTTCAACTGATTATGATACCGCTGATCGTTTATATTTCGCCCCACTGATTGCAGAGGATGTGCTTGAAATACTAAGCAAAGAGCAAGAAAATGGCACACTGGTTGGTGTAATAGTTCAAATAGGTGGTCAAACACCTTTAAAGTTAGCCAAAGTGCTTAACGAGAGAGGTTTCAAAATTCTGGGAACTTCGTTTGATTCTATTGACCTTGCAGAAGATCGCATGAGATTTAAAAACCTTGCTTTGCAACTTAATTTAAAACAACCTGAAAGTTCTATCTGCCATTCAGTAAAAGAAGCGTTAACCAACGCAGAAAAGGTGGGGTTTCCACTAGTAGTCAGGCCATCATATGTCCTCGGCGGTCAGTCTATGTCGATTAGACACGATACTCAGAGCTTTAAAGAGTATGTCTTGAATCAAACCAAAATTTTTGAACACGGGTCACTGCTTCTTGATAAATTTTTAGTCAATGCAGTTGAGGTTGACGTTGATGCTGTATGTGATGGGAAAAAAGTTTTCATTGCAGCGGTCATGGAGCACATTGAAGAAGCTGGTATCCACTCTGGCGATTCAACATGCTCAATACCGACAAATACATTGAGTGACGAAGTAATAAAAGAGATCGAGCTCCAAACTGAAAGAATAGCTCTTGCACTAGAAGTGAAAGGTCTGATAAACATTCAGTTTGCTGTTCAAGAGAGTGATGTATACATACTTGAAGTGAATTTAAGGGCTAGCCGTACAGTTCCTTTTATTTCCAAGGTAATCAATATTCCTATTGCAAAGCTTGCCACTCAGGTTATTTTGGGTAAAAAATTGAATCAGGAAAACAAGCCTTTCAATCATTTTGCAGTTAAAGCTGCTGTTTTTCCATT
>NZ_JAFEVH010000066.1:0-5311 GCF_048054155.1 Wolbachia endosymbiont of Nasonia giraulti | reverse complement strand
AGATGACAGGATATTTGTTTCTAATTCTTTATAATCTACCAAACCAGTAGTTCTATTTGCTTGACTCATATCAAACCTCCATTTTTTATATCAATTTATTACTTTTTTTTCGGTTTGACACACTTTTTTGAACGTTCCCCTATTACAAGTTTATATGCTCTGTCCTTGAATATTTTGTTGTTCAGTGGCAACACTTTCCAAATTTGTAGAGATAGTAGCAAACGTCCTTCTCGCTAAAGCCGTTGACAATGCAGCACCAATTCCAGCTCCAGTTGCAGCTATAAAACCAGGGCCTAATAATTCCATATTTGTTTCAGTGCTGCTGCTAGTTATATTGTTAATTAACATCATCGCGCCTGCTCCTAAAGCTGCTACTAACCCAATCCTTGACGGTTTACTTGTTGCATCAAGAGAATATTGTACTACTTCTCTAAGCTCTGAATTCCTGTTTTTTAACGCTACTGCTATTGATGCTGGTAACATGACCATTATTGGCATGGATAATAGTCCTCCAAGTGTTGTACCAATAATTTCACTCACTTTTGATTTTCCAAGATTAACTCCTAAGGCTGTTATACCTAATACTCCAATTGAGGTGATAATCCTTACATTTCTCTCTTCCATTTCTCTCACATGCGCGCCTCATATTGTATTGTAGCTTCTGCTAACGCTAACCCAATACTATTTGGTTGCTGTGGAATCTGATTTACTCGCCCTAACTCTTGTGAAGTTTTCCCTCCAATACTTTTGACGGCATCTTCTAAGTCTAATAACGATCTGTTATTTAACCTTACGTTATCTTGACTATCACACAGGATAATGCAGTCTAAAATTGTCATTCTCAGATTGTTCATTTCTATATCATCATTAATATGATCTTTTAATATACCTATAATCTCTAATGCTCGCTCCTTCATATCTCTTTCTTCTTCTGCACTAGCTGGTGCAAGTATGAGAAAAATTATTCCAAGCAACTCTTGTTGTAAGTTTTTTTAATCCATAATAATTATCATTAATATTGAGTTAAATAATATAGTACTATAGTTACTTAATCAAGTTAATTATTAAGATATTAAAGTATAAGATACCAAAGAGTAATATCCTTAGCCGTAAAATACAAAAATAACTGACGGGTTCTTTATAATTAGAAATATTAAGGAATTTACTAAATAAAAAAGGTAAAATAAGCCCTAATTGTTATCTACTTTTCAGAGTCAGCTATTTAGCTAACTCTGAAGAGTAGGAAAGAGCTATATGCTCTGTCCTTGAATATTTGTTTGTTCAATAGTAGTACTTTCCAAATTTTGTAAAGATTCAAATTCTTCTTGCATATCCAGTATGTCTTCTATTACTTGCTGATCTTCATCTCTTTCTTCTAATTGAAATGCTGCTGCTTCTTGAGGTGCTTCTAGCAGTTTTTTTAATATTTCTGTGCGCAGTTTCTCTGTTATTGATTTCCACTGTAGCATTACTAGCATTTCATTGTGCAGCACTGACATTTTCTGTAGTGTTTTCACTTTTTCTGACAGTCCTTTATTTTCTTTTTGCAATGCTTCTATTTTTCTTTGCTGATACTGATTATCTGAATTTGTCATTGGTAATCCATGCATAACCTACTCCAAGTTAAAATTTAGATATTATTAATTAAGTGATACAGTTTCTTTAGTCAATCAATATATTATAACATTAGGATTAACAACTAAAAGAATAGAATGAAATATCAGGCAATATCCTCTATAATTAAACTTTTAAGATGGAAAAATGACAATTCGTGTAGGAATTAATGGTCTTGGTAGAATAGGCAGAAATGTATTGCGTGCTATTTTTGAAGTAGAAAACTATAGCGAGCAAATAGAAGTTGTGGCGGTAAATGGGTCGCTCAGTGCTGAGCAGCATGCACATTTGATTAAATATGACTCTGTTCATGGCAAATTTAACGGCGATATTGATTTTAACGAGTCTGAAAATTGGCTATCTATAAATAGCAGGAAATTTTCTTTATATAGAGAACGTAGCCCTGAAAATATTCCTTGGAATGTTGATGTAGTACTTGAATGCACTGGTGCATTCAACAAGCGTGCGGAAGCAGCAAAGCATAATGCAGAGAGAGTAATTGTCTCTGCTCCAGTTTCAGATGCTGACGTAACTGTAGTTTACGGCGTAAATAACGGTATGCTAAAAAAGGAGCATAAAGTGATCTCAGCAGGTTCTTGTACTACAAACTGTCTGGCTCCGATTGTACACATTTTACACTCCAATTTAGGTATAAAAAGCGGTTTTATGACCACTATACATGCCTATACGAATGATCAAAATATTCTTGATGGCAACCATAGAGACTTACGCAGGGCAAGAGCTTGTGGCCTTTCTATGGTGCCAACTACAACTGGAGCAGCAAAAACAATTGGTTCTGTTATTCCTGAGTTAAAGGGTAAGCTAGATGGTACTGCTATTAGAGTTCCGGTTAGCAACGTTTCTATGGTTGATTTTAAATTTTTAGCTGATAAGAGAGCAACAACTAAGGAAATAAACGAAATATTTAAGAATTCAGCAAATCATGTGCTTTCCGTATGTAACGAGCCTTTAGTTTCAATAGACTTTGTCCATAACCCTTATAGTGCAATTGTGGATTTAGCTGGTACATATGTCACAGGTGATATCTGTAGAGTTGCAGCGTGGTATGACAATGAATGGGCTTTTTCACTGAGAATGTTAGATATAGCTTTATTGTAAAGTATGAACAAAAACTCACAAAAATATGCTTCATTTTATGAGCACTTTGCGGAACTTAGAAAAAGGGTTATTTTTTGCTTTCTATTTTTTTGTGTTACCTTCGGGTTTTGTTACTACTTTAAAGAAAATATATACCGCTTTTTACTTGCACCTTTAATAGAAGTTACAAAAGATAGTGATGATTTTTCTCTAATCTATACAGACTTAACAGAAGCGTTTTTTGTATATCTCAGGGTTGCAATAATGAGTGCACTGTTGTTTTCTTTTCCTGTGTTTGCATGGCAATTCTATATGTTTCTAGCACCTGGCTTATATAAAAGAGAAAGGGCAGTGTTATTGCCATACTTAATTGCAACACCGGTTTTGTTTGTAACGGGAGCCGCTGTAGTTTACTACTATATATTTCCCTTAGCCTGGAAATTTTTTATTGCTTTTGAACATAGCGGTAAATCTTTCGGTATACCAATAGAGTTTATGCCATCAGTTAGTGAATATTTAGACCTTGTTCTTCAATTCGCGTTCGCTTTTGGTACTGCATTTCAAATTCCAGTCATACTAACCTTAATGGTGAGAGTAGGGCTAATCACTGCACAAAGTTTGTCAAATAAACGGAGAATTGCGATAGTGGTAATTTTCATTATTGCTGCAATCTTAACTCCACCTGATGTACTAAGCCAAGTAGGGCTTGCAATTCCAATGTTGGTATTATATGAGCTGTCTATTCTGATATGTAGATATATTGAGAAGAAAGCAAAGGATTAGCTGTTGAAAAAAATGAACACTTGAGTGCTTTTTCTTGTTTGAGTGTTTTTGGCACCACAGCATTTTATTAATTTATTGACTTGTTTGCTTAAATATATAATAATTAAAGTATATTATTATTTTTAATAGGAGAGTTTGATATGCCAAAGTATGAAGAGTTAAATGAAACACAACAAAGATTATATGATCAGTTACAGACTGCGATGAAAGAAGGTGAGAATATTATTGATCTTCTTTTAAGATCTTCAAAAATTGATCTTCCAAGATTGTCAAAAGAGGATTTGCTGGAAATTCTTACTACTGTGAGATGTATAGAGTTCGAGGATGGTGAAGAACATACTCTAACACCGCTTGCCTACGCTATAAATCTTAAGAACTCGTTAAAGATTCAGAGATATATTAGAGATATTCTAAGTGTAGCTAAAGAGGAAGGTATATTAGAAGAAGTTCTTACTACTGCGAATATAAAGATCAAGCTTTCAAATTGTCAAGAATATACTTCAACACCACTTGTCCATGCTATGATTCTTGATAATCAGATAGGCATTAATACTATTCTAGGTATAGCCAAAAAAGATAAAGAGTTATTAGAAAAAGTTCTTACTACTGAGAATATAAAGATCAGGCTTTCAGATGATCAAGAACATACTCTAACACCGCTTAGCTGTGCTATAAATCTTACTAATCAGGAAGTTAGTCAGAAAAGTATTAAAGCTATTATAGATGTAGCTCAAGATAATGATATGTTAGAAAAAGTTTTCGCTAGTATAAAAAAAGATCATCTTAACAAAACCAAGAATATTTTAGAAATACTAAAAAATCAAGAGCAAGATGAAGAGCAAAAAGCTAAAATTGATGGTTGGCTAAAAATACTTGCAAAGAGTATATCTAGTTGTGAAAGTAAAGATAATGTTGGCAAAATTAAATTGCAACAGGAAACTAGCAATATATTGCACAATCAAGGGCAAAGTGACCAAAAAGACACAGTAAAAACTACTAATAAACCAATAATCATTGGTAATGTTTGTGGTGTTATAGCTGCATTGGCAGTTGGGTTAGGATTGTATTTTGGTGCTGCATTACCGGTATTGCCTATAATTGGTATAGCTGTAGCTGCTGCTGTATTAGCTGGACTTGTTGCTGGTGGTATTACATACGTAATGTCAAATTCTAGTAAGAATCTAGATAGAGCTAATGTAGAGCAAGGAGTTAGTATAGGGTCAAGTGTAACAGCGTAGTTAAGTGAAAGGAAGAAGTCTATTCTTCCTTTTCTCAAAGTTTTTTTTGTTGATCATATATTCACAGCATTAAGTTCTATAGGTTGCTGCGTAAAAGATTAGGAAGTAGTTTTGTTAGTGTTGAAAATTATAGCTCTTTTCCTAATAGTGTGAACATGATGGAATAGGTAAAGTAGCGAGGAGATATAAATGCCAGCAGCATATAGTTATGATTTAAGGAAAAAAGCATTGGATGTAGGGGAAAGTAGAGCATTTGTAGCCAAGAGGTTTAAAGTTAACATTCTATGAATGGCAAAAAGGTGCAAGAAAATAGGCGATTTTAAATCAAAATGTAGATCCAATAGAGCGTGATTGATATCTTGCTAGTAATAGTGTAACAGCTTTTATTAAGATATTTTTTGCCATATGGCAGCAATAACAAAGTTAGAAAATTGATGGCGGGAACGTTCAAAAAAGTGTGTCAAACCGCATTTTCAATTCAACTCAATTTTTAACCTACCAGGAAAAAAGATATCAAGTTGAGACATAGTTAAAGCCCAATTAGGCAAAGCAGTAATCCACTTTTGCTCTACCTTTTT
>NZ_JAFEVH010000065.1:0-5464 GCF_048054155.1 Wolbachia endosymbiont of Nasonia giraulti | reverse complement strand
AAGAAAGGTAGAGCAAAAGTGGATTACTGCTTTGCCTAATTGGGCTTTAACTATGTCTCAACTTGATATCTTTTTTCCTGGTAGGTTAAAAATTGAGTTGAATTGAAAATGCGGTTTGACACACTTTTTTGAACGTTCCCGACGACGTTTCATGTAACGATAGAACACTAAGTACTATGTTACTACTTTTACACCTCTATACATATGCTCGCCGTTGTATATTGGTTCAGTAATCAGCCCTTTCATATCAGTTGCAACTCTAGTATCACTATCTATTTTTGCAATTTCTTCTTTGGTATACAATTCATCCTTGTTTTTCGTCCAGCTATTGTCACATTGAACATCAACTTCTCCTCCATTGGTTTTAAACCCAAATGTTTCTTGCATAAGCAATCTTGCTTCTTCCAAACGTCTATTGTAACGTTTGTTAGAATCTTGATAGCTAGATATAAGAAGAAGAACGTCATTAGAAAGAGTGAAATATACTATCTCTTCCATAATTTTGTAAATCTCATGTTCTGATAACTTAAACAAAGGATAATCTTTTTGAAACTTATTCTTTACTTCATTGTAAATTTCCATAATTTTTACTCTACCAGCATCGCTTAGAGCAATGATAGCATTTTCAATACTTGCTATACCATCATAGTCATAACCTTTTCTGTCATTTTCAGCAACCAAAAAGCCATGCACAGCCTGAATCTCACCAACTTTCTTATCTTCTTTAGGTAAGATATCAAAATCAAAATAGATCATAGGAGACTTCAGTGCTAACAACATAAATATACGCATAGTGTCTATCTCAACACCAAAAGATAATCTTTTACTTTCTGGAATAGAGTATAGATCTTTGAAATATTGAGATACATTGTATAAAGGACATTTAGATAGTTCTGTTTTCTTATTTGGTTGTAAGTGAAAGCTGAATTCATACTCTCCTAAATCCAGCTCATTAAAATCTATAAGTTCTATATTTTTGTTTGGGTTAAATTTTCTGTTTGATATTTTATTCTCCAACTCTTTGCGTTGCTCAGGAGTAAAACCAGATCCATTTATTACTAATTTCACTACACGCGTATCTTCCCTTTTTGCCCAATTGCTCAATCTTTCCAAATATTTTTCTGGAATCGGGTATCCATATCTTTTTGGAAGCCACTGAAATACTAAAGGTGTATCAACTGTGAAAGTATGTGGAGATCCAGGCCTTAAATCTTGTCCTTTATAATTCATAGCAAAAGTACTAAATAAGTTAATACTTTACTATATAATATTAATTTATCAACTACTTATTTAAGTAATATTATTTACTTATTAATAATATTACTAAGATAAAAAAGTATATTATTAGTAAAACAAGATTATCTACTTTACATAGGGGTTTTTATTCTTTTTCAAAAGCAATCTAACTGGTACACCTTCAACAAAGAAGTTTTTTCTAAGACCATTAGTCAAATAACGTTTATAACTCTCATCAACACTTTCCGGGACGTTGCATACCAAAGAAAAAGCTGGAGGTTTTGTGCCAATTTGAGCAATATACTTCATTTTAATTGCTCTACCTTTTATAAGTGGGTGAGAATGTTTTTCCACGGCATCTATTAGCCAATTATTCAGTTTTGCAGTGCTGATCTTCTTGTTTAAGGATTCACTCACTTCAAGACACTTATCTATCACATCACCACAGCGCATACCTTTCAATGCAGAAATTGTTACAGTTGGCACTTCCAAAAATAACCGAGTCACTTCCTGTTGTTTGACAAATTTTATTAACTTACTTCTGTCATCCTTACCTATTAAATCCCACTTATTTAAAACAATGATAATTCCCTTCCCCCCTTTAATTGCAGCTTCAGCAATTGATAAATCCTGCTGCTCAATGCCAAGCAAGGAATCTAACATTAAAATCACTACATGAGAGCGCTTTATTGACTCTATACTTTTTTCAACAAATCTTGATTCTAAGTTATCAACAACATTTGCCTTTCTGCGGATTCCCGCAGTGTCGATGAGAGTGATTAATTTCCCATTATGGTCGTATGAAATATCCACAGAGTCACGCGTGGTACCGGGTTCTGAGCTTACTATTAGTCTATTTTCTGCAAGTAAACTGTTTAAAAAAGTTGATTTTCCAACGTTTGGGCGACCGATGATTGCAACCCTCAGTCTAATGGACTCACTTTCAGGCAGCTCAGTGCCTTCGCTAAGACCTTCAATAACACTAGCTAATGCATCATAAAGATCAATCATACCAAGATTATGTTCGGCTGAGATGTACACCGGACCTATGAAGTTGAAGAACTGCAAATAATCAACGTTTTCCGATTTATGACTTTCGCATTTGTTTGCTATTAGTATTACAGGTTTGTTCGTTTTTCTCTTCAGCCACTTTGCAAACTCTTTGTTCTGCTCATTTTGCACTCTTGCATCAACAAGAAAAAAAATTACATCTGCGCTTAATAAAGAAAGCTCTATTTGTTCAATAACTTGTAGTGAAAAACTGGTTTGGTCATTCCATCCTCCTGTATCTATAACTTTAAACTCTAAATCACTAATTCTTCCAATTCCTTCACGCCTATCTCTCGTTACTCCTGGAATGTCACTAACCACCGCTGCTTTTCTTCTCACCAACCTATTAAAAAGAGTTGACTTGCCTGCATTTGGAAGGCCTATTATGACTATTTTCAGCATAGTTTAAGAGCGTATTTTATAAATAGTAAATTATAATCAAAATTTTTTAGTTTAACTATTGACTTGATAGATTATATACCTATCCTAAAATTAGGATATTTTATCTTAAGTTTATTATGTAGAATTGGAGGCGCTATGCATAATGCAAATGAAACTTTAATAATGAATTTCGATCAAGTTGCTCAATTAACTCCTAAAATTTATAAATTAGGGACACCTTATAACAACAGGACACGTATATATGAGTATATAACTTTGGCTAAAGCATTGGAAAATCTCAATGATCCATCCCGTTCACATGCAAATAAGGAGCTTTTTTTTGAGTGACAATGATGAAGAAACTAAGAAATTTCTGAGTGTAATTCGAAAAGGAATTGCTGAATATACAGGTAATGATTCTATAGATGTGAGGTTGAGAGGAAAAGAAGATAAATCATTTACTGCATGGGTATCGTTAAAAGAAGGCAGAGGTGAGTTAAAATTTGGTAACTCATTTCCTGGTAAAGCCTTAAAGGATAGTAATCCAAAAATTGAAGCTTTTACATTGGTATCTCCAGAAGATAAAAGGTTGGTGCGTGTTTCACAAAGTGATGATGGTGTAAGGCTTTATCAAATACTAAATGAGTCTTGTATAATTAAATTTAACTGGAAAGTGGGTGATAGAGATTGCAGTATTGCTTTAAATATTAGTGGAAATGGTAACGTATTTTGTACTGATTTAAGTGATAATATAAGTCCTGAGGACTTCGAGGAAAACAAAGCTGTAAAAATAAAAATTGGCTATTATGAGAATAAGAAGATGGATAAATATAATGACATGACTCTAGCAAAATTGGTCTCATTGGCTTCAAACTTACAAGGAATTGAAAGAGAAGTTATAACAATTAATCCATCAACAGGTGTAACAAGTGCAAGTGCACAGAATGTTAGTGAGTCTCAGCATTCTCAAAATATTAAATAGAAATTGCTAGCGCATTAATTATCGTACACATACACCGTTGCATGCAGTAACGGTGTATGTGTATAATCAATAGGATTTGTAAGCTCAATAAAGTTTACAACCAATTTGAAAGTTATTTTACTACATGCAAGACTCTGAAATACTAGAAACTCTAAAGATCAAAACATTAGAAGCCGAAAAAGGAGGAGGTCCTGATAGGGTTAATAAGCAACATGAAAAAGGAAAGCTAACCGCTAGAGAAAGGCTGAGTATATTGCTCGATGAAAATTCATTTCAAGAGTATGATAAGTTTGTGAAGCATCACGCAACTGATTTTGGCATGCAAAATGCTGATTTTTTAGGTGATGGAGTTGTAATTGGCCATGGTACTATTTATGGCAGAAAAGTTTTTGTTTATTCTCAGGATTTCACTGTCTTTGGTGGATCACTTGGTGCATCACATGCAAAAAAAATATGCAAAATTATGGATATGGCAATTAATGCCAGGATTCCAATTATCGGACTAAACGACTCTGGTGGAGCTAGAATTCAAGAGGGAGTAAATTCCCTTGCTGGTTACGGAGAAATTTTTCAAAGGAATGTAAATGCATCAGGCGTTATACCACAAATCTCTCTAATCATGGGTCCATGTGCTGGTGGGGCAGTTTATTCTCCAGCACTGACTGATTTTACTTTCATGGTAAAAAATAGCTCATACATGTTTATAACCGGACCAGATGTAGTGAAAAAAGTTACATATGAGAACGTAAGCCACGAAGATCTCGGTGGAGCAAAAATTCATACAAGCAAAACAGGAGTAGCAGATTTTGCGTTCAATAACGATGTTGAAATGCTGCTGAAAATCCGTGAATTCCTTACCTTTTTGCCAGCAAACAATCAAGAGTTGACAAAACCTGTAACAATCTGTGACTTAATTGATGATGTTGATGAATCTTTGAACACTCTAGTCCCTACCAATCCTAACACTCCTTATGATATATATGAACTTATTGAAAAGGTGTGTGATGAAAGGAAATTTTTTGAACTAAAGCCCGATTTTGCTCGTAACATCATAATTGGCTTTGGCAGAATTGGAGGAAATACTATTGGTGTTGTTGCAAATCAACCTATGCACCTTGCAGGATGCTTGGATATTGACTCTTCAAGAAAAGCTGCGAGGTTTGTAAGATTTTGTGACGCGTTTAACATTCCCATCATCACACTTATTGATGTTCCAGGTTTCCTGCCAGGTACAAATCAAGAATACAATAATATAATACAACACGGAGCGAAACTGCTTTACGCTTACGCTGAAGCGACCGTGCCGAAAATTAGCCTTATCACTAGAAAAGCGTATGGTGGTGCATATATTGTTATGAACTCAAAGCATTTAAAAGGTGATATAAATTATGCTTGGCCAACCGCTGAAATAGCTGTAATGGGACCTGAAAGTGCAGTTGAAATTATATTTAGGCATGAAAAAGACCAGCAAACGTTAATCAAAGAATATAAAGAGAAATTTGCTAATCCATTTTTTGCTGCATCACATGGATATATTGATGATATAATAGTGCCAAGTAAAACAAGGTATCACCTTCACAAAGCACTAGAACTACTTAAAAACAAGAAAGTAGAAAGAATATGGAAGAAGCATAATAATCTTCCTTTGTAACTTTCCTCTCAGTCTTTATTGTAAGGGGGAACGTTCAAAAAAGTGTGTCAAACCGCATTTTCAATTCAACTCAATTTTTAACCTACCAGGAAAAAAGATATCAAGTTGAGACATAGTTAAAGCCCAATTAGGCAAAGCAGTAATCCACTTTTGCTCTACCTTTT
>NZ_JAFEVH010000064.1:0-5547 GCF_048054155.1 Wolbachia endosymbiont of Nasonia giraulti | reverse complement strand
GATGACAGGATATTTGTTTCTAATTCTTTATAATCTACCAAACCAGTAGTTCTATTTGCTTGACTCATATCAAACCTCCATTTTTTATATCAATTTATTACTTTTTTTTCGGTTTGACACACTTTTTTGAACGTTCCCTTCTCACAACAAAAACTTCTTCTCTACTTTTTTTTGAGTAAGGTCACCAACTCTATTTTTCTACAAAAGTGTTCTCTGAACTAAAAAATCCAGAGAACATTCTCTCTTATATCAACTCATTATCAATGGGAAAAGAACTAACCTCATTATCATAAGAGTAAGGAGTTGTTCTTTGCACATTATCAAAGACAGCTTTTAATAGTACTTCCTTATCACTATCCCATGCAACTTTCTCCATAATTGCATTATAATCTTTACACTTTTGATCATTTCCACAGTCCCTGATTTTACCATTAAGCTTTAGATAAGGCTTTAATGAATTATAGTGTACTTGAGTATTATTGCCCTCTTTATCTATCATATTCCCTGCGTTATTAACAATTATCAATGGTGCAACTTGTTTCGCTTTCACAATACTTGCTCCACCGGGGTCTTTGATGAGATCAGGACATGATTCTCTAGAAAAAAAATTCTTGTTTAATTCTTTATTAGCATAATCATTGCCAGATTGGCAGAAACTCTTAACCTTCTCGTCCTGACAAGCTAACTCTTGTGGACTATCAATACATTTAAGACATTTCGTATTACCAAAGTTGGCTGCTGAACTAATAGTATCAGTAAAGGCAAATTTAAAATTTACTGCACTATAAATACCCTCTGATCCCTTTTCTATATATGGCAAAATTTTAGAATTACTATACATCTCAGGATAGAGTTCTTTTAATAAATCAGATGTATTAAAACCTTGACAACCTATCTTATTATTCGATTTATACAAAGTAGCCTTAGGCCCACAAATTCCTGGCAGGCTAAGATCTGGTGTTATTTCTCGAGATGTAATTTCTCCACTTTCATTCCCTCCTTCATTGGTAACATGTTTGCCTCTATCATTTTCATTCCCTACCTTAATACTAGGTTTATCTGTACCGATTCTTTTCTCATTTTTACATTCTTCAGCTGCTTTTTTATACCACTCAGTCTCTGCTTTTGCCATGTTAATTTTACACTTTAAAAGTTCTTCTTTTACTCCTTCAATCTTACTCTGCATCACTTCTTCTTTCTCCTGTTCAATTTTGTACCTCAAAACTTCCTCTTTTGCTGCCTCAGCTTCATTCTTAGTTTGTTCTACCTTCTCTCTTTCTTCTTGAACCTGTGACTTTAATTCACTAGTTTCTGCTTCTAATCGTGTAATTTCTCTTTGTGATTCCACAGCATCTTTTTTACACTGTATTAACTTATCTTTTGCCTTCTTAATTTCATCTCTACAGTCACGAAGTAAATCTTCTTCTGATTTATCATCCTCTTCTCCCGCAACCTGATCTCCTAGATTTTCGACTTGCTCACCCTCTTCACCATAAAAAAGTTTGTTGGCATATAAATTACTATTATTAACTTGATCGCTATAGATATTGTTTGACATTGTGACCTCCTATACAGTCAAAACTGGAATTAAATTAGAGTATAAAAGCTGAGAACTCAACATGGGTAAAAGAAACCACAGTTCAGGAAATCTCAGGTTAACTCAGAAATTATTATAAGCCAAAATGATTAAAATTTTATAACTTATATTTTAGATCTAGCATGATAACCAACAATTATTCAATTTCCACCTTACTCACCAGCTTGACACAGTCCATCTTTATTCATTAGAGAGCCGTGATTCCTTCTCCAATGATTAATCACTTGTCAGTTTTGAGTGTAGTAGTTGATAGCCTGTACGTAAATACGTTGCTTTTGTTCTTTAGAAATTTTTAGTCTACTATCTTTATCCAGAAAAAAATTGTAAAATTTCTATAGTTATGGTATAATTGTAAATACCGCTTGCCAATAAGCTGAGTATAAAAATGCCGTTCGGACAAATCATTACATATAGTACAATATTACTTGCTGTAATTGCAGTATTTCTCTTTTTGAGAAAAATATACAAAAATCATATTAGAAAAATTATATTTCCTCTAAAAGTTCTCAAAGAAGAGTGGGAAGAAAATAGAAGATTTAATGAATTGTATCAAAAAAATAAGCAAAAAGAGTTGATGAAACAACAGGAAATGCTAAGGGAGAAACAAAAGAATATGCAAGTTTACAAAGAAGATCTAGAAATAGTTGATATAGCAAAACCGTTAGGTAAATGGACAAAGATGGTTATGATGGGTAATAGTTTAATGAAACATTTTGCACAATTGATACACAGAGAAGGTGATAAAAAAGGATTTTGGGAGCTGTTTATAAAAGCTCAGTCTTCAACTAAGGGTAAGCATAAAGGAAAAGGCAGATGACGTATCCGTTGTATAACCTGCTTTCTGGCATTAAACTTCTTAAGTGTTATAGTCAGTCAAGTATAAGGGTGTCATCCCAGTGCTTGACACTGGGATCCAGCTCTTCATGTAATCTAGTTAAAAATATTAATTTTAACATAAAGCAACTACTTTTATGCCAACCAGCTCAGCGTGCTTACTTAAAATTCCTGGATCCCAGTGTCAAGCACTGGGATGACACCATCTGCTACCTACAAACCCAATGTTCGTACAGTTGTATGTCAAACACTGACTGTTTGTTGTGCAAGCTATCCAATGTTCATACACTGAAGTGTTTAGGCTCCAAGTTCTCTTTAAAGGTCCAATAGATGCTTGAATGTAAAAATCTATCCTGTGCTCGTAATAACAAAGTATTATTTAAAAACCTCAATTTTAAAGCTGAACCAAAATCAAAAATCTTAATCACTGGTCCAAATGGTAGCGGCAAAACCAGCTTAATCAGAAGTTTATCTGGACTTTTGCCGCCAGTGTCAGGTAATATAATGTACTGTGGAAAAGATATATATGATGACCTAAAATCCTATATACCTTCCATGGTCTATATAGGCCATAAAAATGCCTGTAAAGATAGCTCAACAGTTGGTGAAAACATACAATTCTGGGCAAGAATACGGAATACTAGAGAATTAATTATGGCAGCCGTTTGTTGCTTACAGTTGCAACCTGTACTTAATATCAAATATAGTGAACTTTCTGCAGGTTGGAAAAGAAGAGTTGCGCTTGCTCGCCTCTTAATTTCTAATGCAAACGTTTGGCTGATAGACGAACCATTTTGTAATCTCGACAGTGCAACGTGTGAATTAATATTAAATCTAATCTCAATACGCTCTGAGCAAAACGGTATAGTAATTATTACAGGACATAGCTCTACAGAACAACTGTGTGACTTCAAGACAATCGATATACGTGATTTTAACAGACCTCTTGTATAATTTTTGGCCTTAAAATTAACTCATCTCTTTCAAAGGCTCTATATTAAAAATAGAAAGCCCAGAAGCGATTACGTGCGCTAAGGCTTGGACGAGAAACATTCTTGCAGCGGTGAGGTTCAAGTTATCTTCTAGTATGAACCGCATGTTTAAATCACTTTTGCCATACCCCCATAAAACGTGAAACGCTTCTGCAACTTCAAGTAAGTAGAAAGTAATTCTATGTGGCTCACAAAGCCTTGCAGATATTTCTACCACATCTGGCCACTTTGCTAAGGTTTTTATGAGGAAGAGCTCCCCATCAGTCTTTAAAAGTGAAGGATCTGCTGTTGGAAGCTCCTTTGGAACATTACGCATTAATGAGTGAGCACGAGCATGGGCATATTGCACGTAAAAAATAGGGTTGTCTCTTGATTGTTCTTTTACTTTAACAAAATCAAAGTCCAAGACCATATCATTCTTGCGTGTTAACATTATAAAACGAGTTATGTCCTTGCCAACTTCTTCCACTACATCTCTTGCTGTTAGGAAGTTTCCTGATCTTTTGGACATCTTAACAGGTTTGCCGTTCTCGAAAAAATTCACAATATTATGCAGTTTTACCTCTATTTTTGCTTGATTGTCACTGAGCGCAGAGACGACTGCTTTGAGCCTTTTGACATAACCACCGTGGTCACTACCAAGCTCTACGATCATATTGTTAAAACCACGTGATATCTTATCGAAATGATAAGCAATATCCGATGCAAAATAAGTCCAGCTATCATCCTCTTTTTTTAGTGCGCGGTCAACGTCATCACCAAACTCTGTAGAGCGAAATAATATTTCTTTTCTGGAAGTCCAATTTTCATTTTCTTTGCCTTTTGGTTTCTCCAGGTACCCTTCATACACTAAACCCTTATCAGACAATATTTTTATACTCTCTTCGATTTTGCCACGTAGCTCATACTCTGAAGTAAAGACATCATGACTTACTCCAAGTAAGTTCATGTCTTCCTTTATTATCTCTAAAATGGAACTTAAAGTATACTCTCTAATTATTTGATTATCCTCCTCTTCTCTAAGCTCCTTGCCATATTTTTTGGCCAGCCCAGCCCCTATTGGTTTTAAATATTCACCTGGGTATAAACCTTTTTCGATGCTGATTTTTTCTCCCAGAGCTTCCTTATACCGCAAATATACTGACCGAATTAGCGTATCTATCTGCGCTCCAGCATCATTGATATAGTACTCCTTAGTAACATTATAGCCAACTTTCTTTAGTAAATTTGCTAAAACATCACCAAACACTGCCCCTCTTGCATGACCAATATGCAGTGGACCTGTTGGATTTGCAGATACAAATTCAACATTAATGGCCTGATTGTTCCCTATATCTAGGGTGCCAAACTCTGTTTTTAGCTCATTTATTTGTTTTAAAATTCCATGCCACACTTCTATTCTTAAGTGCATGTTGATGAAACCAGGGCCTGCTATTTCCACTTTTTCAACTTCATCAAAAAGTTCAAACTCTTTAGCTAAAACCTCTGCAATTTCAATGGGATTCTTCTTTTCATGTTTTGCAAGCACCATAGCAACATTTGTATAGATATCACCATGTGCTCTATTGCTTGGAGGCTCTACAATAAAATTTGCCGCACTTGTATTTATGACACCCCTTTGCTTCAACTCATTTAATTTGCTGGAAATTAGAGAGGAAACCTGTTTGAAAATGTTCATCAACTAGAAAAACTATGAAAACCTATAGCAGTATAGCGAATAAGTGGGGCTAGTTGAAGGTTTATCTTATCTCTACTTTTTATTTGGTGTAAGGCGACCTTTTCTGGGTTGAAAGACCCAGAAAAGTTATAGTTTATATTAAGATATTGTCGGAATCATGGTAAGAGAAAGTCTCATCTTGATTGTTACCAACACTAGGGGAATAAGACCTTTTTTCTACAGAATTATCAGGAATTTTCAACGTTACTTCCTTGTCAGAAGTCCATAGAATTTTATCTATGATTTTAGCGTATTCGGGAACGTTCAAAAAAAGTGTGTCAAACCGCATTTTCAATTCAACTCAATTTTTAACCTACCAGGAAAAAAGATATCAAGTTGAGACATAGTTAAAGCCCAATTAGGCAAAGCAGTAATCCACTTTTGCTCTACCTTTTTTATAGCACAAT
>NZ_JAFEVH010000063.1:0-5554 GCF_048054155.1 Wolbachia endosymbiont of Nasonia giraulti | reverse complement strand
GATGACAGGATATTTGTTTCTAATTCTTTATAATCTACCAAACCAGTAGTTCTATTTGCTTGACTCATATCAAACCTCCATTTTTTATATCAATTTATTACTTTTTTTTCGGTTTGATACACTTTTTTGAACGTTCCCGAAAAATAGGGTAAAATTATAGAACTTTGGCTGAATTTACCTATTTTTTGAGCAGCCCTTCTGCCTTAAAAGAAACCTCTAAGTTTTTTAGCACGGCTTGGATGTTTCAACTTACGTAGTGCTTTTGCCTCTATTTGCCTAATTCTTTCACGTGTAACATTAAAAATTTTTCCTACTTCTTCTAAGGTATGCTCCTTTCCATCTTTACCAAGGCCAAAGCGCATCCTTAGAATTCTTTCTTCTTTTGGTGTTAAAGTTGCAAGAACATTGGTCGTAATGCCACGCAAGTCGGCAAGTATTGCAGCATCCTCTGGTTTAGAAACTCGCTTATCTTCTATACAATCACCGAAGGTACTACTATCATCCTTTCCTGTTGGAGCTTCAAGACTTACCGGATCTCTTGCTATCTTCATAACTTTGCGTATTCTTTCTAGCGGCATTACCAATTCTATACTCAATTCCTCTAATGTAGGCTCTCTACCCATTTCATGAGTCATCTTTCTTAATGCTTTGTTGATTTTACTGATAATTTCCACCATATGTACTGGTATTCTAACTACTTTAGACTGTTCAGGTATTGCCCTAGTGATTGATTGTTTTACCCACCAAGTACCATAAGTCGAAAATTTATACCCACGTTTGTAATCAAACTTATCCACAGCCTTCATAAGACCAATATTACCTTCTTGTATCAAATCAAGCAGATCAAGGCCTCTTTTTGAATACTTTTTAGCAATCGAGACCACTAGCCTTAAATTAGCCTTAATCATTTCTTGCTTTGCTTGAGAGACTTCTTGTTCATGTTTCTGTATTCTCTTGATTACCTTCTTAAACTCCTGAACTTTATCTCCTTGTACATAACTCTTAATATTGCTTAAGGCACTAGCTATATACTCATAGCTATCGTTTATAAACCTTAAGAATTTATTTTTTAATTCACCTGTAAAAAGAGATTGATTTTCATTAATCTTGAGAAAACTTATTTCACTAAACTCGTGCTCTAAAAGCACATCATCATAAACATTATAAAAACTTTCTCTATCAATATCGTACTTTCTAGCTTCAGTAATAAGATTAGCTTCTTCAAACGTGATTAGTCTATTTATTTCGTAAAGTTTTTGTGTAATTCTGGTAATAGCAGCATCACTAAACTGAATTTGTAATGCTACAGACCATATTTGATTATATAAATTTTCTAGCTCATTAGAGAAATCTTTAGAATTTTTTTTCAATACCGATGCTTCATTTGTTAAAGCAATGATCTCATCCAATGCCGTGATAACCTTTGGCAATAAATCACTTTCCATTTCAAGAACAGAAATATTTAAGTTAGCTGAACTTATGTCTTCACTCTCATTACCTTTTTCCTCATCATTAACACAATCTCTAACATCTTCAGCTTCACTTTCTTCTTTGTCTACCATATTGAAATCAGAGTTATAAATTGCATCCAGATTTATAATTTCTCTCAGTAAAAAAGTTCCACCACTTAAATCATCACGCCATGTTTTGATTATTTTGAATGCCACTGATGTTTCAATTATTGCACGTAACATGTTATGCTTTTCAGATTCAATTTTTTTTGCTATCTTAATTTCATCTGCTCGTGACAAAAGCTTTACAGAGCTCATATCTTGTAAATAAATCCTTACTGGATCATCATTTTGCACTAAAGTTGTAGTAGTATTCAACGATGTCTCATCATCATCAAGCTTATTACCACCATCATTAGAAGGAGCTTCTTCCTCATCTTCACTACTTTCGAGTATGTTAATTCCAGAGTCTTGCAATAAAGCTATAGTATCATCTATAAAATCAGGTGGAAAACTTTCATCTGACAACTTATCATTTATATCATCAAAAGTGATAAAACCGCCCTTTCTTATACTTTTGGTTACAAGATCTTTGATGATCTTTTTCCTATCTTCCGTACCATTAATAGTTGACATCATTACCTTTACAGTTCACAATTTTATTTCTTACTTATCAAATAAACTTACAATTAGCAAGCTTATAGTTTTATTCTTAATTTATAGTTACTTGCTACTTCATATAGTTTAAGATACTGTCAATTTATTCACACTCTTCTTAATCAACTAATCTCTCCATTCTTACTACTATGGACAATCCAACTGAAAATGTTGCAATTCCAACCACTATAGCAGTAAGCATTAAGACGTGAGGTATAGGATTGGTATATAAGTGAAAATTTGAAGTCAATATAGGAGGTGAAGAACTTTTTACATACCCTAAAGATATGTAAAACAACAAAACAGATGCTTGTAAGACACTTAATCCCATCATTTTTTTGATTAAGTTTTTATCATTTACAATGATATAGAAACCTAGCACCATTAATATAGTAATGCCTACATAATTATATAGAGTCATTGTTTTTTCTTGCGAGCAAAATTTATATATATGATTAACATGGAAGAAGAGACGGTAAGCAATACACCCAGCTCCACTAAGAAAATACCCAATTTTTGACCTGTTCTACTATCAGCTGACAATATACTATAGGATAAAAAATTTTGGCCAAATAAAACTGTTATAATACCAGCTCCTCCATAGGTTAAAATACCTAGTACGTTAGTAAATTTGATAATAGAGTAAGGTATTGCTTTTAAAGTTGTAGGTATATCAAATAACATAGAATATAATATTATCCCAGAAGCAATAATTATTCCCGCCTGAAAACCTCCACCTGGAGTATAGTCACCATGAAACTGTATGTATAAACCAAACAAAATGATAAAAGGTATCATCAAAAATGTTACTGCACTTAATACCGGATCTTTAATCACTTTCTTTCTCTTCTAATATTAACATTATACAAAGTGCAGCAGTAAAAACTACTATAGTTTCTCCAAATGTGTCATAGCCACGAAAGCTTGCTAAAACAGCTGTCACTATATTAGGAATACCAATAGCTTTTTCAGTATTTTCTACATAATAAGGAGCAACGTGCAAGTGAACTGGAGCATTATGACTGCCAAAATCTGGTAATTGAATCATAAAGTATGATAAACATGCAGTCAAAAATAACATAAAAAAAAGTGTTGTGGGGCTATGAGATAAATTTGCTTTGTAATTCTTTACCAAAGAGAGTGCTGCAAACGTAAAGACTGTGCTCAATCCTGCACCAACAGAAGCTTCAGTAATTGCAACATCTGGCGCATTCATAATCAAGTACATAAGTGCAATAAGTGAACTAAATACACACATTAGAACAGCACTTACAACCAAATGTTTCGAAAGAACTATAAAAACTGTAACCGTGAGTAACAGCAAAAGTAATATTAGATTCAGTATTTCTAGCATCTTAACCTTCTTTAATAGTCTTTACTTTTATAATAAGTACGCGCCAAAATATAACTGTTAGTTGAATTGGCTATCCATATTATAAAAATCAATAATATAACTTTAATAGTATTGATTGAAAATTCATTTTGCCAAGCAAAACCAATCAACAACAACATTGCTCCACTAGAATCTGCAATACCTGCAGCATGTAGTCTAGTATAGAAATCAGGAAATACTACTACTCCTACGCTTGAAATGACTATTAAACAAACACCTAAAAATATGAGAATGGATGCTACCATAAATTATCAAAACAACATTAATCTCATTAGCGCTATAGTTGATATAAAGCTGATGCTAGCATATAGCAATGCTATATCAATTAAAAAAAAATCATTCAGAATAATAGATATTGCTGTTATGAGTAAAACTACTTGTGTTGATAAATTATTGAACGCTACAATCTTATTGTATACATCACTTGACCTAAATACTATACAACATAACATTACACCCATACAGAACAAAAGCGCATAGATAGCAATACTAATCATTTATAAGCTATTTAACCTCTGCAGATTTCTAAATCGGTACTTCTTCACCACTATCTTGATCATCCATTTCATCATCGTGGCTTTCTTGACTTACACCCAGACTTGTGTTAAGTTGATGATCAGAAAAATTTAACAAATTTGCTAGCTTACTTGGACTATTAATATAAGTATTATCTGTGTTTTCTTTCATGTGCTCCTTGCACCTTTTCACCAAAAGGTTAAACAACTCATGGGTATTCACCTTCTTTTCTGCTATTTCATATAAAGAAACTATCGTATCCTTATGATCTTTAAACTTAACCATTTCAACGGGATCGCTTGCCCCTGTACTCAAATCATGCGTTCTTTGACTTGCTAGAAGAACCAATTTAAAACGGTTGTGTACCTGTTCTACACACTTTTCTACAATAGACTCAACCATAAAACACTACCTTGATAAGCTTTATACTATATCACAAAAAATAAGATGTCAACTTCGGATCTATTGAGATCCAATTCTACATTCTACTTTTTCTTCTTTAGCTTTTACTGATTGATTTTCTGTTATTGTAATTGTTATTTCATGATCAAGCTTTTTCAAAAAACCTAACAGTCTCTCTAAAGAAAAACCACTTATCTTACCACTTTTAATTTGTGACACCTTTGGTTGATCAATACCAAGTTTCTCAGCCGCACAAGCTTGAGTCCAAGTATTTTTTCCTATAATTTTACTTATTATGCCAAGCAATTTTTTTTTTATTGCTTCACTATCCAGATTGTTTAATGATATTGTTTCCATAATTTTTACTCTCACATACCAACTAGCTTTATTAAATATTATATCATAATATTTAACATACCAATATATTAATAGTATATAACTTGTCAATAACTATCTGATACTCAAAATTTTAAATTGACTATAATTTTTATCAAAATACTAGTAATTTCAAACTATTATTTTGTAAAAAACTTACTATTAAAGAGAATAAGTTGAAATTGCAAAGTTTAAAATACAGAAATAATCATTTTACAAACTCGTTTTAGAGACTGTATATGATCTCAAGAAAGGAATAAAGCAGGAGATAGAGTATGTAAATTATGAAAACAGAGCAAGATGAGTAGGAGAAAAACTGAGTAGAGTTCTGTAGAAAGAAACAAAATCAAGAAGATTTAGGATGTATTTTACATAGTGTTACAGGTCCTAAAAAGTGGCTTCAGTGAATCAACAATGTTTTCAAAATGGCAAGATTATTTTAATAAATGAAGTAAAAAACATAGCGGAAGTAAAGAAAGTGTTTTGAAACATATATAAAAAAGTAGTTGCAAAGAAACAAATAAAAGGATGTAACTGTAGAGATCTTTGCCGTATTGTCAAAAGGTAAGTCTCTAATACTCTTATAGAAAAGTGTAGACAATTGTGATAAGCAAAATTCAATACTATAGTATTTTCTAAAATGGATGATAAAGTTCCATTATGGTATTACCAACCAAAAGCTGTAAGTCTGTATATTTATACATGAGAGGTCTGAGGCGGCTTTTGATGGTATGCCAACAGTATTCTATAGGATTCAAAT
>NZ_JAFEVH010000062.1:0-5559 GCF_048054155.1 Wolbachia endosymbiont of Nasonia giraulti | reverse complement strand
TTAAAAAATTCTTTGAGCTTTTTTGATAAGCAAGTTATTTTATTCATTGGTTCTCTCACTAAAAGTATATCTGGGAGAACTTATACCTTATTATTCTATCTCTTTCATACCTTTATTTCCTTAACTTGACGCGTATGGTTCCCTCTACTGGCAGTTTATCGCTACTTATCCTTTTTCCCTTCTCTAGTCGATCTGCCAGGTATTCTAGTCTTTTTGCCACTTTTCTTGATATTTCTCCGTACGCTTTTTCCTGCATTCTATAAGCTAATCTTGGTATCAGGTATTTCTTTTAGTATCTAGGCGCTCCTTCTCCATATACCTTTTTCCATATTTTCCTCACCTCTTCCAACGCTTTTTTCTCTAAATTCATTACTTTCTTTTCTATTTCTTCCTTTCTTTCCATATTTTCAGCCTCTCATAATTTCTCAAATAACTTTTCTATTCTGTCTGTTTCTTTCTTCAATACTTCAGTTACCTCTTTACTATTTTTCGCATAATCCATCGCTGTCATCCCAAATTTATCTGCTTGTTCTATTTCAGCCCCTGCTTTTACTAGCTCCTCCACTATTTCCACTTTCCCCACCATACATGCAAGGTGCAGCGGTGTGCATTTACTGCCATACTCTTCAGCATTTACATTCCCTCCTGATTTTATCAATTCTCTAACTGTTTCTAGACGTTTCTCCGTTATCGCTAGGTGCAGTGCTGTATATCCTTCTACATCCGCTGCATTCACATTCGCTCCTTTTTCAACTAATAAGCTCACTGTTTTTCCGTCTACTGCATAATGCAGTTCCTTTTTTGTCCCCTTAATATTTTTACCTGAGTTCTCTAATAATTCTTTTAGTGCATCCTCTTTTTCTTTTTTACTCATAACCTACCTCACCTTTTCTTTAAATTTAAGTCCCTTTTTTAATTCTCACCACCTCATCTATCATTTCGTTTACTTGGCACATTATCTTGGTTGCTAAATTTTGACATTCTTTCTTTATTAATGATTTGTCTCTCTTCCTTATTTCTTCGATCTCCATTATTTTTAGCTCTGGCATATAGCTCCTATCCAACTTGTCTGCTATTTCTCCCACTAGCCCCTCTATTCCATAGCACGTCAGTTTTCT
This sequence comes from Wolbachia endosymbiont of Nasonia giraulti, assembly GCF_048054155.1. Taxonomy (NCBI): domain Bacteria; kingdom Pseudomonadati; phylum Pseudomonadota; class Alphaproteobacteria; order Rickettsiales; family Anaplasmataceae; genus Wolbachia; species Wolbachia endosymbiont of Nasonia giraulti. The sequence continues at coordinate 4,441 of NZ_JAFEVH010000062.1, read as the reverse complement.
ACTTTTTGTTACTCCACCTTTTGCTCTCAAAAATTTACTTGCCTTTTCACTCTCTTCCCTATCACATAGACAATACTTTTCACTTTCCCATATGTAATACATTGGTGTTGAACCATACTTATTCAGTTGATTAACTTCAGATCCTGCTTTTACTAGCTCTTTTATTATTTCAACTCCTGCTCCTCCTATTTTACATGCAGAGTGCAGTGGCGTACATCCACTGACATATTGAGTGGCATTTATTTCCGCTCCTGACCTTAGCAGTACTTTTACATTTTCTAAACTTTTTGCGAATACTGCACAGTGCAGTGGCGTATAACCATTTTTATCTCTTGCATTGATCTCCGCTCCTTTTTCTATTAATAACCTCACTGTTTTGTGATCGGAATTTTCTACTGCATGGTGCAATACTGTTTCTCCTTTTTCATCCCTTTTATTAATATTTTTAAATCCATTCCTTGATACTTCTTTAAAAAACTTGTTAAAAGATTCTTTCTTTTCTTCGCTGAACCCCATTTCATACCTCACAAAATTATCTTTTCTAGCGCCAGACAAATTTCTTATATTTACCTGCTGCTATTCAAGTTATGTGCGTTTTGGCATAAAAAGGCAAGTCTTTTTTCGCGTAGTACACCTTTTTAACTAAATACTAATATAGTATATGAAGATATAAATATATATGCTTAATGCATTAAACATATTACTTGTTTCTCTTCCCAACCTCTGTTCAAATGACGATGTTCGTGCCACGTTAGTACGCCTGGGTAAAACACTAAAACGTAATTTTCCGGTTCATGTATTGAATCCTTTTGCTCTGAATTTAAATCCCTTTCAAAATGAATATTGTGCTCTGCCACACCAAATATTATAACTTTTTGGTTGGTAAAATCTTCTACTTTGTAGTGGTGAGTAACGCTAAACCTTTCTAAAATTGGCTTGTGTTTTAAATTCCACAGTTGTTCAGATAGTTTATCACTTCCTAGTAAAAATTTACTTCCTTTCTCTTCTCCACTCGTAACCGGAAAACACGCGTTTAAGTTCCAGCTATCTGATAATACTATCTGCGCTTTAGCAAACTTAATCTTAGGTAATAAGCTCTGTGGTAGCGGATATAGCGCTTTGAAGTTATACCACACATGATTTCGTTCATAAATACCGTTGTAGTTCTTAGTATGAGGCTCGGTTTCTCCAAGTATTGCTACATCCAAGCGATATATGTCATTGCTTAAAGCTCGTTCATAATGATCGCGTAGATAGTTTTCTACAATCCTAATAACCGGACCATGAGACCTGAAAAAATTTACTCTTCCAAATGATAAAACTGGCCCATCTTTTTCTATTTTTACCCCGGAATAATCCGATAATAAACTTCCGAAAAAACTCTCATCCAATATGAACCTGCTAATGTTGTAATAATCGTTAAAAATCCTCATTAGCCTCGATCTTGCAGGCAATGATAGTTTTGCTAGTTCTACTACTGCATCAACGAAGAAGTCATTCGGAACATCTTTTATCCCTATCTGCAGTTCAAAGAAGTGCTTGCCAGATGGTTCTTCGATAATTGTAATATCTTCTATATTTGCCCATTTTAGTGCTATTTTCAGTGAAGCAGGTGTTCCTCTTAAACGCTGAAATTTTATCCCTTTTTTTATCGCCTTTCTTTTGTCTTTTACCCAATGTAGGATTTCTCCTAGCCCATATTCCTCTATTATCCATGGCAACACTTTTTCCCCTTGGCTAAATTTAAACCCTCTGATACAACCAGGATCTACTTTGTAATCTATTGCATCAACCAGCGCTTTTTCCTTTTTTGTTGCGTTTGGCGGTAATAGCATTAATTTAACTCAACATTTAAACTTTTTAAGAAAGCGCACTCATTTCCTTTCACAACTATGTCTTCTCTTGGCTCTATTAATTCCACGTTTTCTACTCCTTCCATAAACAAATTGGCTATTATCCATGATCTTGTTACCTTCCATCCTAATCTTTTCGTTGTTCCAAATTTTTCGATAAATTTCTTCTTCACCGTTTCAATAATATCTGGTCTTTTAATGCTAATTTTACTGTGGATATCTATTTCTATCATATTGCAACTTACCACTTCAACTGTATCTGTTAAAATCCTCACATCCTCCCTGTTTAGCTGATTTTTGACAATTTCTAGTAATTCTTCTTGCAGTGTGGATAATTCTGTGGATAAGATTGAAACTTGTACTTTCCCTGGTATAGGTGATTCTACTAATGCATCCTTTACTCTACTATCTGCTGACAGTGCATGATATCGATAGTGTTCTTTACTTCCTCCCGTGCTCCAGCCTATTATCTTTGCTTTAATTATTTTTTCTAAAACGTTCGTCATCTTCTTCTTTCTGCCTCTCCACTCCATAAAATTCAGCTAAATTATCAAGATCTTCTCCTGTCGCAAACTTAAGTAAATTACTCTTTACTGCTTCGTTTATCCTTTGTCTCAGCAAAAGCTCTCTCCAGGCTGCTACTTCTAATACCTTCATCGCTGAGTCACTTTCTACTAATGCCGTAAAACTTTCATCTCGACTTATTAATTCTTCTTTCATACGTGAAAAGATTTCTTCGAAGTTCAGTGGCTCAATAATGTTAGTCTGCTGCATCTTTATACTACAACCTCATCGAAGCGAATCTTTTTCCCCATTGGTACGTACAACCCTTCCAGGTCAAGCGTTACTTTTCCCTCTTTTACTTCTGTCATTTTTACTTTTTCTAATTTAAACCTTTTTTCCCATTTTTCCAAAGCTTCTGCAGTTGCTGCGTAAATTTCTAGTGTTAAATCACGATTAACTGGCTTATCCAATAATTCAAATAGCCTAGACCCGTAATTCCTCATCATAATTCGTGATCCTATTGGAGTCGTAAGTATATCAATTATTGATTGCTTTAAGTGCTCTATTCCTTCTAACGCTTTTCCTGTTTTACCATCCATACCCTTCATTTCTATTTTGCAAAGACGCTTTTACTGCCTTTTATTACTTTTAACCCACAAGATACTGAATCCCCTACTCTTCCTACACCATGACCATTTGCAAACACTGTTTTTGATCCTTGAATCATTACTTTTCCTTCGTTAAAATTGTCTCCTTTCCTACAGACTGGGAAATCATTTACAAAAACATTATTACTGCCGCTAATGCAAAAATGTGGTGTTGCTTCTCCACAATAATCTCCTACTCGCACAACTGATTTATTCATTTTCCAATTAATTAAGTTCTATTCTATCTGCTTTCAGTTTTATTTCGCTCCTTGTCATCTCTATACTTGATTCCCCAGCTTTCAATGTTATTTTGTCCACTACTTCAATCTCTAAATGATGCTTCTCTTTATCATATAACAATCTTGTCCCATCTTGAATTTTTACACTATTTATTTCTTTTTTATTCTCTGGTGCAGGGTATTTTTCCTGATATATTCCTGCTAATACCACCCCTAATGATAGTTCTCCTAGCGCAGAAAGTATAATAACCTGTTCATCGATATCTGGAGGAGACCAATTTCTATCTTTTCCTGCTTTACTTGTTATCCATGGCAACCAATCTGTTAAAAATTCCCCTATTTGCACTTTTACTCTCGCTTTTTCATAATCTACTTCTTTCACAAGCCCAATACGTACAATGTTAGCTAACTTTCTTTGCAACTCTGAAATAGCAAAATTACTTTCCAACATTTATTTCACCGATTTCTATTTTGTGTGGCATAAATTTTCCCTCTTCCCAAATAGATCGACCCAAGTGTACTTCATGCACCCAGTCTACCATCCACACTAAATACGCGTCTAATTCTGGCCTAAATCCGTCAATTTCTGCTGATATAAATTCACCTGGCGAAACATTTTTTACGTTCCAAGTATTTTTATTTACTACTCTCGCAACCTCAGCAGCTAATTCTCTGACAATAATAGCTGCATTCTCTATTGTGCTATCAATCACAATTCGTGCCTCAAATCTTGCTTTCAGGGCTAATTCTTCTGTTCCTGAATCTTTTCCTTGCTCTAAACTTGACAATTCCACAAATACCGCTGGTGCTACTATTTCCCTTCTTATCATTGGATATATTTCACATGTCTGTATCGCTGGTATTTCTTTCTTCAACATTCTGCAAATTGCTTTGTGCAACTCAATTAAAATCATACTTTTACAATATAGTTTAATTCACGCTCAAAATATTTCTCAAATATCCCTTCTGTTTCATAATTAACTAGCTCCTTTATTATTTTTGATGCTTCTGGTTCCAGTCCTAATTTTACCTCTTGTATTGGCAAAGCTGTTCTTCCTTCCATACGCGTCAAGTTAAGGAAATAAAGGTATGAAAGAGATAGAATAATAAGGTATAAGTTCTCCCAGATATACTTTTAGTGAGAGAACCAATGAATAAAATAACTTGCTTATCAAAAAAGCTCAAAGAATTTTTTAAT
>NZ_JAFEVH010000061.1:0-5594 GCF_048054155.1 Wolbachia endosymbiont of Nasonia giraulti | reverse complement strand
GGTAGAGCAAAAGTGGATTACTGCTTTGCCTAATTGGGCTTTAACTATGTCTCAACTTGATATCTTTTTTCCTGGTAGGTTAAAAATTGAGTTGAATTGAAAATGCGGTTTGACACACTTTTTTGAACGTTCCCAAAAAAATTTTTGAAATCGTATGTACTAAACAATATCTACTCAACGCAAATTACAACAAACGCAGTAGCATAATCTTGATCATCACTTAGAGAAAGGTGTATCTTGTAGTCTTTCGAGATGAAATCCTTTGTCATAGCAAGATGTGGTTTTCCCCTGATATTACTGTATATTTCTATATCTTTCATTATAATTCCTTGGCTGAATCCAGTGCCTAGCGCTTTAACAAAAGCTTCCTTTGCAGCAAAGCGTTTAGCAAAATATTTTGCTCTTACTTCTTGGCTATTATATTTTTTGCTTATCTCTATCTCCTTCTTAGTATAGACTTTATTGAGAAATTTTTCCCCGTATTTTTGTGATATTCTCAATATTCTGGGTATATATACTATGTCAGTGCCAATACCGTATATCATTTTGCGCTAAAACGATTTATTGCTTCTTCAACTTGTATTTCCTCTACCTCTCCAGTTGCCCTATTTTTTACTTCAACTGTATTTTCACTTACTACTTTTTTTCCAACAATTATTTGCCACGGCAACCCTATCAGATCCATTCTGGCAAATTTCACTCCTACACTTTCGTCCGTATCATCATAAAGCACTTCATCGCTTTTCAAAGCTTTGTATATTTTATCTGCAGCCTCCGTTACTTTTGTTTGTAAATTGATCAAACCAACTTTAAAAGGAGCTACTGCCTCTGGCCAGATAATTCCTTTATCATCATGGAAAGCTTCTATTATTGCGCCAACAAGCCTTGAAACTCCAATACCGTACGAACCCATATGCATATTAACATTTTTTCCATCTTGAGAAGTAACACTTGCCTTCATAGGCTTCGAATATTTATCACCAAAATAAAAAATGTGCCCTATTTCAATACCTTTACTAACATTTAACTGTTCTTGCGGTATAGGACAAATTTTAGGATCATGCATATCGTCTGCAACTGCATATATGCTCTTCAGGCTTTCAATATCTTCACTCTCTAGCAGTTCAGAAAATTTATTGTCATAATATAAAGTGCTCTCACCGGTGCTTGCCAATATATGAAATTCATGACTTAAATTTCCTCCAATTGGTCCTGTATCTGCCCTCACTCCAATTGGAGTAAGCCCCATTCGTTTGAAGATTTTTATGTAAGTTTTGTACATCATGTTGTATGAGTTCAGTGCACTTTCGTAATCTACATCAAAACTATACGCATCCTTCATCAGAAATTCTCTGCCTCTCATAACGCCATAACGAGGTCTTACTTCGTCACGAAACTTCCACTGAATTTGATATAAACAAAGTGGCAAATCTTTGTAACTTTTTACCGTATTTCTAATCAAATCAGTTACCACCTCCTCATGTGTTGGACCAAAAAGCATATCGCTTTCATGCCTATCTTTAATACGTAGCATTTCTTTGCCGTAATCATCGTAACGTCCTGACTCTCGCCAAAGACTTGCTGGCTGCACACAAGGCATCAACACTTCAATAGCACCAATTTCATCTCTGATAATATTTTCAATATTTTTAAGTACCAAAAGACCAAGCGGCAGCCAAGAATAAATTCCAGATGCTGTCTGCTTGATTAAGCCCGCACGTAACAAATATTGATGAGAAATAATTTCAGCACCAGCCGGGGTTTCTTTTAAAGTTGGCAGGTAATATTGAGATAAGCGCATTTCATAAATCTGATTGTACTAAGCAATCTTAGTACAATCAGACCTGTAGGTAAACTTATTTTAAGAAGAGTGTACTACTTTCTCTTACCTTGATCCATGACATGTTGAAGTTGAAATACGTGTGGCTTGTACATCATAACGTTGTGCTTGTTCACCATAACGTTTAGAAATTTCCCTAACAGAATGAGATGGTTTTTGCATCTCACTATTCGTTGGGTCAACATTATTTGCTTGTGCTGCAGGAGAAGCTTCACATTTCGTTTTTGAATTAACAGGCTTAGGCGATATCGGTGGCTTCTCTACCTCTGATGCAGAACGTGGTGGAGTTGTGGATTTAGGTTTTACATTATCATCAGATTCATGACCACTGTCAGGACTCTTGCTTCCTCTTTCATCTTCTGGTTGGGAGTTTGAAGGCGTAGGTTTTTCCTGGATTTTGTCAGCTTTTTCTCTTTCGGTTTTTTCGATTCATCATTGCTCCAATCATCACTGTCACTGTGGTCAGAAACTTCACTTTCACTACTAGAAAAAGATCCCGTTCCTATTCTCCTCTGCAGGATCTTACCTATCTCATAATCATGACATTTGGCACCCGCAGGTAATGACTTATTTTGTTCAGAATCAATAGCCTTCTCCGGTGCACCATCATTAATAGGTTTTAACTTCGTACCTTTTCTTATCTGTTCAAGCAGAGCAGAATATTTATTAGCCTTCTCCGGTGCACCATTCTTAGGTTTCTCCGTACACTTGGAAGCTGTAGGAGGAGGTGGTAGTGGTGCAGCATTTTGTGGCAATGGAGGAGGTGGTGGTGGCGGTAAAATGGGTGTTTCAGCTATTACTGAAAGTGATGATGTATAAGTATTGCTCTGTTCAAGTTCCTTTGCTTTCTGTAAATCTTGTGATTGTTCTCTACCAGGATCAACTTTTTTCTCGCTGTTTATTGCAGAAAGGTGTGAATTGATAAGATATGCAGCTAAGCTCAACATAACCGATGCAGAAACAAAAGCAATAACTGTGAAAAGTACTGGATCACTTAGTGTTACTGAAATCGAAAGATATGTATATATACCAGCTGTAACACTAGATATACATAGCAACAAAGTAGCAATTGAATATTTTAAGGCAGTTGCCTTGCTTATGCCAACTGAAGTATTAACCAAAATGGGAGTATCGATTTTTTGTTCTGTTGCAAGTTGAATAGGATTCTCAGATAGCCCTTTTTCTGATTGAGTACTATTGTTAGTTCCTGAATTACTGGAAGGTTTGTTACTATTACAATTACCTTGTTGAGAACTAAAAACTCTAGTTGATACAGGCTTGTGAGTTAATCCTCTATTTGGCTCACTCTGTCTAATATTGCTTCCTTCATCTGCAGTTTCGCTATTTACATTATGTTCTTCTTGTTTTTTCTTAAATAGTGGATTTTCTGCAAAATTAAGAGATGATTGTTGAACAGGACTCTTAGATTGATCTCTTATTGCCACTGCTGCTTTTTTCTGCAGTAACACTAGGAGATTTTCCATTTTTATTGTTATGCTTACAAGTGTTTTTCCAATCCGGAGGTGGGGGAAGTGGCGGTGGCGGAGCTGATGATGGTGTGTTATTATTAGATAAATCATTAGTAAGCATTTTTCTTCCTCATTATTAATATTATATTAATAATAATTAAATTATTAGTACTTGTCAATAATTTATGAGTAAGTTAATATTAAGATAATAAAATAAAAAGGAAAGAGAGAGGAGCAGTCTTCTAAGAAGAAATAGAAGCTGTCTTAAACCTCAAGACCTTCCTTCATCACTTTGTTACTACAGCACATTATCAATGTTTTGGTATAGAGTAATCAGAATTTAGTGTTAGCTATTTTTATGATAACCTCTCTTAAACAATTGATATTTTGCGGTGTTTGTGATAAAATGATAGCTTAAGGCTTAAAATAAAAGTTTATGAGTGAAGCACAAGGTCCAAATATTGCAGAATGGCAGGCACAGCAGCAACACCAGGAAGCCGCTAGTGAGAAAAGTGGTTTCGGTCTTGGTCATAGCGACTCTATTGCAACAATTGTGGATGGAATGAAGTGGATGTTCAACTTTCATGAAGGAGCAATTGCTGCTTATAATAATGTGTTTGAAGGTTTGGTCAGTGGTAGCAGTCTAGTAACGTTATTTGGGAAATCAGGTAATATGTTTGGCATAAAATTTCTTGAAAGTCTTGCAGAATATTTTTCAGGTGGTGGTGGAGAAGATATGCCATCAGAAGGAATGGGTATGGACTACGGTGATGAGGGGCATCATCCGGATGATTATCCCCACTCTAACAATGAAATAGCTCAAAGTGCCGATGGTTTGCATGATATGCATGATGCAGGTGATCATCATGGCCAATCTTTTTCACCTGGTCCTTCACCATCTGTTGGTGATGATCATGAGCTTGGTTACTAAATAACTAAGAAGATTTTATTGTAATTAGTGAAAAAAGTTTCAGTTTTAGGATCAACAGGAAGCATTGGAAAAAAGACTGTAGATTTGCTCTCAAAGAGAAAGGAAGAATATCAGGTGGAAGCACTAAGTGCCAATTCTAACTTTGCTCTGCTAGCACAACAGGCAAATCTACTTAATGCAAAATATGCTGCCATTTCTGATGAAAGGTTCTACAAAGATTTAAAAGAAGATCTACTTGGTACAAACGTCAAAGTAGAAGTTGGTGCTCCAGGTCTAGCAAATGTTGCTTCTCTACCTGTTGATCTCTCAGTTATTGCAATAGTTGGCATCGCAGGCCTTGAGCCAGTTATAAAGGTTATAGAAAGCGGTACTAAAGTTATTGCTCTAGCAAATAAAGAAAGCATTGTTTGTGGTGGCAAGTTACTGCTTGAAAAAGCTAAAGAAAGGAGCGTACAAATAATCCCTATTGACTCTGAACACAACGCAATTTTTCAAGTTTTGCAAAATGATGATAAATGTGTAGAAAAGATTATACTCACTGCCTCTGGTGGACCATTTTTAAATTATAGCCTTGAACAATTAAGAAATATCACAGTAAATCAGGCACTAAGTCACCCTACTTGGAAAATGGGAAAGAAAATCTCAGTTGATAGTGCAACAATGATGAATAAAGCACTAGAAATAATAGAAGCACATCATTTCTTTAATATTAGCCCAAATAGAATTGAAGCAGTAGTGCACCCTGAATCGATAGTACATGGAATTGTCGTTTATCACGATGGATTCAGCTTTGCTGTGCTTGCAGAAACTGATATGGAAACTCCCATTGCATATGCTTTGTCTTGGCCAGAAAGATCAACTTTGAACTACAAGTTAGACTTAACAAAACAAAAAAAATTGACTTTTCAAGAACCAGACCACAAATGTTTTTCTTCACTAAAGCTAAGCATGGAAGTGTTAAATTCTTCTTCTCCACATACAAATAGTATTGTTTTGAACGCTGCAAATGAGATAGCTGTTAATGAATTCTTGAAATCACGAATCGGCTTTTTAGAAGTAGTAGAGGTAGTAAAATCAACAATAGAAAACTTTGACAAGTACTCTGATATTAACTCACTATCTGACATAATAAGTGTCGATTTTGAAAGCCGTATTATTGCTAACAAAATTATTGAAAATAAAGGTATCCGTTCAGCAGAGTGGTAAAATAAGGTAGACGAGAAAAGACAACTAAATGGTCAAGTAGACCCATTTCATACTCCTGTCATCTCAGTACCTTGCCTTTTTGTCATCCTATAGTATTTCCTAAAGTAAATGATAAAGGTATAATAAAGTATTTGAGTTATAATGGCAT
>NZ_JAFEVH010000060.1:0-5658 GCF_048054155.1 Wolbachia endosymbiont of Nasonia giraulti | reverse complement strand
ATGACAGGATATTTGTTTCTAATTCTTTATAATCTACCAAACCAGTAGTTCTATTTGCTTGACTCATATCAAACCTCCATTTTTTATATCAATTTATTACTTTTTTTTCGGTTTGACACACTTTTTTGAACGTTCCCAAAAAAATGTTTCTTCTATTGGTCTTCTTTTTTTTTCTTTGACTTCAGCACCCTCTTCCTCATAACCAACTGCTATTACTGACATTATGTTAAAATCATCAGGTATATTAAAACTTTCTGTTACTTTTTTCTTGTCAAAGCCACCCATCTGATGTGCCATTAAGTTCATAGCTGCAGCCTGCAGCATAAGTGCATAATTTGCTGCACCAGTATCATGCTTAGCCCAAAAATTTTCTCCTTTACCTTGTTTACGGAAGTTCTTAGCGCTTAGAGATATAATTAGTATTTGTGCATCTTTTGCCCACTTTTGATTAGATTCATCAAGGCAACCGAGCAATTTTTTCCATGCGCTTTGATTGTTCTGTTTGTTGCATATCACATATCGCCAAGGTTCATCACCAAAACACGAGGGTGTTAGCCTTACAGCTTCTATTAAAATATCCATTTCTTTCTGAGATATTGCTCTTGTAGGATCGTATGAACGTCCGCTGTGTCTTTCCTTCATCAACGATAATAGATCTTGTTTACTCATCATTTTTAAATAGTGCATAAATAATTCATTGTAGCGCAATATAAGCAAAATTTAAATTGCAAAACCTCTTATACACATATATTACATCTAGTAAGTTATTTTTATTGGGAAGATATGTTTATAACACAATCAAGCAGTAGGTCAACACTGGCTGAAATATTGTCTTGCGTTTTACTTTTATTCTTGATGGCTCAAATAAGCATACCATTGCAGCCTGTGCCTATCACATTGCAAACTTTAGGATTAATGCTTGTTGGGCTTAAATTTAACCGCAGAACAGCGTTCTATTCTGTGCTTACATATCTATCACTTGGTGCAGCAGGATTTCCTGTTTTTGCGAATTTTTCTGGTGGTCATCATATTTTTCTCGGGCCAACAGGTGGATATTTGATTGGCTGTTTAGTTGCTGTTGTAGTAATGAGCAGAGTAAATGAATTACTGAACTCTAAATATAAATCATTTATGTGTAATTCTTTAAGTTGTCTGGCGGGTACAGTCGTAATCTTTATTTGTGGTATTAGTTGGCTTACTATTTACGTGGGTCTGAAACAAGCAATAATGGTAGGTGTTTTACCATTCATCCTTCCTGGTTTGGTAAAAATTTTTCTACTTGTAGCAGCTTTGCAGTATTTGAAAAAGTGATAAGGTTTCGTCCTCATCATTTTATGTGCACTCTTACATTTCAAGGGTATGGATATTCTCAGAGCTTTGTAGAAAATTACAAAAAGATAGCAAGTAAAGTAATTAGTGATCCTAATACTAAAATCGAAGTAGTTGATAATCTTGACGCTATTTGTAGTGTTTGCCCAAACCAGACTAAACAAGGTAAATGTACCACACAGGCTAAAGTTTTAGAGCTAGATAGAAGGCATATGGAAATTTTAGGAATAAAAATTGGCGAGATTTTGACCTGGAATGAAGCAGTAAAAAGAATTAGAAAGAAAATGTCTTTAGAGAAATTTGACTACGCATGTGAGGAGTGTAATTGGCAACCATATGGAATGTGTAGAAGTGCTCTTTTAACTCATTCTAAATAGTATCTGCCAATTAATAATATCTTTATTATTATATTAGATAAGTAATTTAGCATTTATGAATTTGTAATGTGTTGCGTATAGTTCAAAGAAATAAGATTTACTGGTTACGCGCTGCAGCCAATGCCATAACACTAGGATCTATGTTTGTCTGCATGTTAATTTGCGTTGTGATTTTATGGAGGTCTTCTGTTACCTATGCTAGTGAAAATTTGGAGATACAGAAGGTCTTTGATAGTGTTGTCAAGCATATAAAAGCTGATAAAAAATATAAAGATCTTGATGTTCTCGAGAGAAAAAGTGACAAATTTAATATCAAAATTTCGCAGAATTCTGGCAAGAATTTTGACATATACTCTATTTTAAAAAAAGCAAAAGATTCCTTTGAGTTAGGAGATAGTGAAACAGCTACTTCTCTCCTCAATCAGATTATCGCAAAATTTCCTTATCATGAAAGTGCTTTAATTGGACTAGGGAATATCTATTACGCTAACAAAGAATTTAAAAAAGCTGTAGAGATTTACACAAGACTGTTAAAAGAATATCCTAGCAACCCTTATGTATTAAAGAATTTTCTGACGATAATCTCACAATATGATCCTAATTTAGCATTGAGTGAAATGTTGAAATTGTATGATACACTCAGAAATAGCGCCCCTTTATCAGCAAATTTAGGTTTGATCTATATGAAAAAAGGGGATTACGTAAAAGCTAAAGAATATATGAAAGCAGCAATTTCTTTAGATCAAAACAATATTTTTTATACCTATAATTTAGCTGTTATTCTAGATAAGCTCTCAGATTTTAAAAATGCCACAGCATGTTATTCAAAGTTGTTGAACATGTCAAAAAATGCAAGTGAAAGAATACCTTTATACAAGGTAGCAGCAAGACTAAAATTCATACAACTCCATAGTGCGCACCCAGCGATTCCATAAGAGTTGCTTGTATCGCTATTTTTGTTTACAACAACAACATTGAACTATAGAATTATATCTAGAGGGGCAATTAGCTCAGCTGGTAGAGCATCTCGTTTACACCGAGGAGGTCGGCAGTTCAAGTCTGTCATTGCCCATTAGCCTAGTTGAATATTAATATTACAATTATTTCAATCAAAGTATAGAAAATGCAAGACAACATAGTACCAGTTTCAATAGTGAAAGAGCTAGAGGATTCTTATCTCTCCTACGCAATGAGTGTGATCATAAGTCGAGCTATACCTGATGTGCGAGATGGATTTAAACCTGTTCATAGGCGCATATTATACGCAATGTCGAGGGCTGGGTTCGATGCCGGTAAACCGTATAAAAAAGCAGCTCGTATAGTCGGGGATGTAATGGGAAAATATCACCCACATGGTGACATGGCTATCTATGACTCCTTGGTCAGGATGGCTCAAGATTTTTCTCTTCTTTTACCACTTATTGATGGGCAAGGTAACTTTGGTTCGATAGATGGAGATCCGCCAGCTTCAATGCGATATACAGAAGCAAGGCTCCACAGAGTGTCGCATTTTTTACTAAATGATATTGACGAAGATACAGTTGATTTTAGGCCAAACTATGATGGAAATGAAACAGAGCCTGTTGTACTGCCTGCAGAATTTCCGAATCTATTGGTAAATGGTGCAAGCGGTGTTGCAGTTGGTATGGCAACCAATATTCCTTCTCACAACCTTGGAGAAATAATAGATGCTTGTATGTTATATATAGATAATCCTGAAGTTACTTTGGATGAGTTACTTGAAGTGATGCCAGGACCGGATTTCCCAACTGGGGGAACGATTCTTGGAAGGTCTGGAATAAGATCAGCATTTGCAACGGGTCGTGGATCAATTGTTGTGCAAGGCAAGACTCACATGGAAGACCTGCCACAAGATAGGCAAGCAATAGTGATTGATGAAATACCTTACCAGGTAAATAAAGTAAAATTAATTGAGAAGATAGGTGAGCTTGTAAAAGAAAAAAGAATTGATGGCATAACAGAAATTAGGGATGAATCTGATAAGTCTGGTATTAGGGTAGTAATTGACCTCAGAAGAAATGCTGAAGCAAGTTTTATACTTAATCAAATATTGGGACTAACTCCACTAAGAAGTAGTTTTAGTGTTAACACTTTAGTCCTCAACAACAACAGGCCTGCTTTGATGTCGTTGAAAGAAATTATAGCTGCTTTTATTGATTTTAGAAAAGAAGTATTAATCAGGAGAACAGAGTTTCGTCTAAGAAAAACGAGGGAAAAAGCTCATATATATATAGGGCTCTACATTGCGGTCTTGAGCATAGATGAAGTGATAAAAATCATCCGTGGTGCAAAAGATCCTGCGGAAGCAAGTAGAGAACTTTTAAATAAAGAATGGAAAACTTCAGCTGAGATAAGCACAATTATTGGATTAATCTCAGACAGCACGAGCTTTTTGAAAGACGGAGTGTATAGATTAACTGAGCTGCAAACGAAAGCTATTCTTGACATGAAATTGCAACGTTTAACAGGCCTTGAAAAAGACAAATTAGAAGCTGAGCTAAGTTCAATGATTAACCTGATAAAAGAATATATCGCTTTTCTTGGTTCAGTAGAGAAGTTGATGAAAGAAATAAAAAACAATCTACAAGAAATAAAGAACAGATTTACTGTGCCGCGAAAAACTTCAATAGAAGAATCAGATATGGACATCGAAGCTGAAGATCTAATTCCACAAGAGGATATGGTAGTAACCGTAACTATGAATGGTTACATCAAACGTGTGAAACTCTCTCATTATAAAACCCAGCATCGTGGTGGAAAGGGAAAGCTAGGACAGGGATTAAAAGAGGAGGACGTAATTACAAAATTATTTGTTGGAAATACCCACACTAGTCTTTTATTCTTTTCTAATACTGGTCGAGTTTACAGATTAAAGGTTTATAAACTGCCTCTTGCAGAACCAACTGCACGTGGAAGAGCACTTGTTAATATATTTCCGCTTAGCGATGGTGAAACAATAACTAACATTATGCCGCTTCCAAGTGAGAATGACGAAAATCAAAATATAGTTTTTGTTACTGCTCATGGGAACATAAGGCGTAACTCCTTAGCGGATTTTCACTATATTCCAAGCAATGGAAAAATAGCAATAAAGCTCGACGAAGGGGATAAGTTAATATCAGTTAAAGTATGTAGCGAAATTGATCATGTTCTACTTTCAACAACACTTGGAAAAAGCATCAGATTTGTTGTAAGCGATGTGCGTCAATTTAAGAGTCGTAATTCAGATGGTGTAAGAGGTATCAAACTTGCAAAAAATGACAGTGTGATATCCATGACCATACTAAACGGCATAGGTATTGCAACAGAAACAAAAGAGCTTTACTTAAGAGTTCCGCTTGCAAAAAGGATGGAAGCTGTAACCAACAACTCAATTGATTCTAAATTAGAAAAAACTTTGAATGATTTAGGAATAGATAACAAACTGTTCTTAAAACTTGCAATGAATGAGGAGTTCATATTAACTATTACTGAAAATGGCTTTGGTAAAAGAACTTCTGCGTACGAGTATAGGGTAACAAATAGAGGTGGTGTTGGTATTACAAATATCCTTACTACCGACAGAAACGGTAATGTTGTTGCTAGCTTTCCAGTTGAACAGGGTGATAATATCATGCTTATTACAGATAAAGGAAAGTTAATTCGTATTTCAGTAAATGATATCAGAATTGCAGGACGTAGCACTCAAGGAGTCACTCTGTTTAAAACAGAGAGTAGAGAGAAGGTGGTGTCAGTAGCGAAAATTGAGGATCCTGATTCCACTGAAGATAGTATTTCCGAAATTGAAAACTCGGGAACGTTCAAAAAAGTGTGTCAAACCGCATTTTCAATTCAACTCAATTTTTAACCTACCAGGAAAAAAGATATCAAGTTGAGACATAGTTAAAGCCCAATTAGGCAAAGCAGTAATCCACTTTTGCTCTACCTTTTT
>NZ_JAFEVH010000059.1:0-5791 GCF_048054155.1 Wolbachia endosymbiont of Nasonia giraulti | reverse complement strand
AAAGGTAGAGCAAAAGTGGATTACTGCTTTGCCTAATTGGGCTTTAACTATGTCTCAACTTGATATCTTTTTTCCTGGTAGGTTAAAAATTGAGTTGAATTGAAAATGCGGTTTGACACACTTTTTTGAACGTTCCCCAAAAATTTTCTGATTCATTAGAACTAGGAGTAGGTATTAGTGATGCTTTTACTAGATTTTGTCTACTGTTGTGATCTAAAAGGCCACTCACTGTTCTCATTATAGGACGGGTAGAGCGGTCACCAGTCAAGTAAATTCTATCTCCCACTATATCATGAAGCTCTTTAACTTGAGCTTTATATTCATCCCAATAGTTTGATAACTCTTGTTGGTCATTGAGAAGATCTGGTTTATTTGAAGTTGTTAACCAGTGTGAGTCATGTTCCAAAATATATCGAATTGTAGCTCTCCCTATATCTATATGCCCTTCAGTAATTGCATACTTTAAAACACCTTCTGCTTTTTCCCTTCCAACATTAAGATCAGCACCAGCTTTTATCAATAATTCTACTATCTTTGGAGAATTATGAAATATAGCAATATCTAAAGGGACCATCTCATTACAATCTTTGATATTTAAGTTTGCTTTGTGTTCTATTAAATAACCTATAAATTTTAAGGTTTTATCAGATTTTTGATCGTCTATGTCTTTATGTCTGTAATATATTCTAATTGCAAAATCCAACGCAGTTTGACCCTTTAACGCACTACCACCAATAATTAAGTTCTGATAGCTTTTTACCTCTTGATTTATTAGGTTAACATCCGCACCGTTTTCTATTAAAGCCTTAGCTCCTTCGAAATTGCCTTGTGCAGTTTGCAGATGAAGTAAGTAACGACCAAGATGATCAGTTGCATTAGGATTTGCACCTTGTTCAATCAAATACCTTGCAATTTTATCATTAAATTTGTGATCATAAGTTGCAGATTCTAGTGGCTCAGGATTTTGCGATAACTCATCTTTAGCTATTAAGCTGTTAATCTGACAGATTGATTTTACTGACTCTAAATCTCTTCTTTTAACTGCCTTTGTGACTGCAGCGCTAAAGCTTATACCCTTTTCTATTAGATATTCGGCCATTTTGTTATTAGTAGAACACTTTAATAAATTTGTACCGCTTTGGGAATTAACCTCAGTGACAACATCTCGAATAATGGAACTATTTTCCTCAAAAATTGACTTTACTTTTTCTAAATCATTTTTGGTAACAGTATCAACAAGATCTTTTATTACAGCATTCACCCTCTCTTTTTTAGCTAAAATTTCTTTTAATTCTTCAGGGTTCATAAATACACCTCAACACACATAATAAAAAAGTATATCTAAATCAGAATTGCTTGTAAAGGATCTTTAGATATTATCTTGCCCAAAGGTTAATTTATTTTATAATCTTTTTGTATTCTAGAAATTTCAATTAAATGAACTGTTATAAAACTCACGAGTGTAATGAATTAAGGAAGAATGATGTAGAAAAGGAAGTTATTCTCTCTGGTTGGCTGTATCGCAAACGTGACCATGGTAACCTAATCTTTGTTGATTTAAGAGATTTTCATGGGATTACTCAGTTGGTATTCAATAACGATAAAGATTTTTTTGATGAAATTTCGAATTTAAAATCAGAAAGTGTGATTACTGTCACAGGAATAGTCAAAGCTAGAACTGAAGATACGGTAAATAGCTCTATTTCCACAGGAGAAATTGAAGTTATAGTTAGTAATTTACAAGTTGAATCTGAAGTTGAGTTCCACTGTGATGAAGAAATAGCAAAAGAAGAAAGGAGTATATTAGCAAGTATCGCCGGTGAGCAAGAATACCCAGAAAACATGAGATTTAAATATCGTTTTCTTGATTTAAGACGTGAAAAGGTTCGTAATAACATTATTCTACGTTCACAGATCATTTCAGAGCTCAGGAGGCTCATGATAGAGCAAGGATTCTTAGATATTCAAACTCCCATACTTACTGCCTCTTCTCCTGAAGGAGCACGTGATTATTTAGTGCCAAGCAGACTAAATCCTGGTAAATTCTATGCATTACCACAAGCTCCACAGATTTTTAAGCAGTTGCTTATGGTTTCAGGGTTTGATAAATATTTTCAAATTGCACCTTGTTTTCGTGATGAGGACGCAAGGGCTGACCGTTCTCCTGGGGAGTTTTATCAGCTAGATCTTGAAATGTCTTTTGTAACTCAAGAAGATATATTTCAGGTTATTGAATCTACCTTATATAAAGTGTTTGCCAAATTTTCTCGCAAATCAGTTGATAAAGATTTTCCACGTATTACATACAAAGACGCAATGCTCAAATACGGTTCTGATAAACCAGATCTGCGCAATCCACTATTGATCAGCGATGTAACAGAAATTTTCCGTAATTCAGAGTTCAATATTTTCAAAAGCAATATTGAGCGAGGTATGGTAGTCAGAGCCATTCCTGCTCCCAAAACAGCGGAGGAACCACGCAGCTTTTTTGATAAAAAAATAGAACATGCGCAAAAAGAATTAGGTGCTAAAGGTCTTGGGTATATAACATTTGATAAGGACGGCATTGCAAAAGGACCAATTGCTAAATTTCTTGATGACAATAGGTTAAATTCTATAAAAGAAATAACAAATGTAAAGCCTGGAGATAGTGTATTTTTTGCTTCTGATAAGGAAAATGAAGCAGCAATAATTGCAGGGAAAGTTCGCTCTCTCTTAGGATCACAACTAGGTCTTATAGATGACAATATCTTTAAGTTTTGCTGGGTCATCGATTTTCCATATTTTGTATATGATGATAAAAGCAAAAAAATAGATTTCTTTCATAACCCATTTTCCATGCCACATGGTGGCTTGAAGGATTTAGAAGACAAAGATCCACTAGATATCCTTGCTTATCAATATGATCTCGTTTGCAATGGAATAGAGCTTTCAAGTGGGGCGATTCGTAATAACAAACTAGATATTATGTACAGAGCTTTTGCCATTGCAGGCTACAGTAAAGAGGAAGTTGATACAAAATTTGGCGCGCTTGTGCGTGCATTCAGGTTTGGAGCGCCACCTCATGGTGGAATAGCGCCAGGGGTTGATAGAATGGTTATGCTACTTGCAGATGAGCCGAATATTCGTGAAGTAATCTGTTTTCCTATGAATCAGCAAGGAGAAGATGTTCTAATGGGCGCTCCTTCTAAAGTAGATGATAAGCATTTACGTGAATTATCCTTGAAGGTTATTGAATAAAAATTTTTATAGCGGAGTGTGGTAAACTGGAAGTTATGAACGATATTCAAAAAGCAATACTATCAAGTATAATCTGCAATATGATTATATGGTATGAAATAACTCTGTTTGGAGTTTTGACGCATATAATAAGTGACGTTTTTTTTTCATCAGAAAGCGACTACATAAAAAAAATCAAATTCCTTGGCAGTTTTGCAATTGGCTTTGGATTTAGACCACTTGGTGCGTTTATTTTTGGTTACATTGGAGATAAGTATGGCAGGAGGAAAATTTTACTGACTTCCGTAATATTAGCTTCGATATCGTCTACTGCAATTGCGGTTATACCAAGCTTTAGAGAAATAGGAATATTTTCTCCTATACTGCTTCTGTTTTGTAGGATAGTACAAGGAATGGCAGCAGGTGGAGAAACAAGTGTTAACTCTGCTTTTTTAATAGAGCATTCAAGCGATAAAAAAAATCTAGGATTCTTAGGGAGCATGAAAGCGTTTAGTGGTGCTCTCGGTTCTATCACATGCTTTGTAATGATAGCTATTTGCAAAAAGTTTACAGGTGAAAATTATGAAATTTGGGGCTGGAGGTTGCCCTTCTATTTCTGCTTCATTATGGGCATAATAGGCTTTTTAACAAGATATATAATGGAAGAGAGCTTAGCATATAAAATTCATGATCAAAATAGAAGCTTATCTGATTCTCCATTTTTAGAATTAATCAAAACCTACAAAAAAGCATTTATATTAGCAATTGGGCTTGGTATCGCTCAAAATGCAATCGTTTATTCGGTAATAATGTTTTATAACATATCTGTAAAAGCGCTTACTCTGTCAGGTATTGATATTAAAAATGTAGTAAGGATTATAGTTGAAATTACATTTGGAACGTCCGCAGTGCTATTTGCAATACTGTCTGATAAAGTTGGAAGAAAAAATGTAATGATTCCTACATTAGTAGCTCTAGCTTGCGCTGGTTTGCCGGTACTTTCGCTATTATCAAATGATAACCACTATATTGTCACGCTCTCTTTTCTGTTGATAAGTGTGCCGATAGGTGCATCTTTTGGAATATATAATTCTCTTGCCTGCGAGTTATTTCCAACAAAAGTTAGGTGCACCGGCTTTAGCCTCGCACATAACATATCTGCAGGTATTTTTGGCGGCCTTTCTCCATCGGTATGCATGTGGCTTATAGAAAAAACCGAAACAAAACTTGCTGCAGGGATTTACCTTACTGTTTGTGCATTGATTAGCCTAATATCTGTACTTCAAATTAAAGCCAAAGACAAAAAAATTGATTGGTGAAATCGCTTTAGTCAAAAGATAGCGCTTCAATAGATTTTTCGATATGTTTAGGGACAGGAGCAGTAATAGTGACTTCTTTATTATTTGGCAATTTTAAAGACAAAGAATATGAATGTAGGTGAATCTGATTTGCTACTCCATCAATAAAAGCTTTTTTACCGCCATATTTACCGTCACCAAGAATAGGACAATTTATATGAGCTAAATGTGCACGTAATTGATGAGTTCTGCCAGTAATTGGTTGTAATTTTAAATAAGCAACATTATGTTTTAACCTTGCTATAATTGAAAAATGCGTAGTGGCATTTTGAGGTGAATCTTCATCAACGACTACTTTTTCTTGCCCTGAAATATATTTTTTCACCAACGGATAGTCTATTGTTCCATTATCTTTGCTCGGTATACCAAAAGTTAATGCTAGGTAAGTTTTTTTTATCCTCCGTCCTTTAAATTCTTCCATAAGGTATTTGGCAACGCTGGCATTGCGTGCGAATATTATTACTCCGCTTGTATCCCTATCCAGCCTGTGAACAATTTTAAATATTTCTCTCTCTCTTATTTGGTCAAGTAAATCACTAATGCTAATTTTTACCTTTATGCCGCCTTGAACAATGACCCCTGCGGGTTTGTTTATAGCTAGTATATATTCGTCTTCATATAATATGTTCTCTCTTAGTAGATTCACTAACTTTTCATTATATTTGCAGTCAGAATTAGTGTTCTCAATATAGTCTAAGTATCTTATCATTATAGTTTGCCCAGAGCTTACCCTATCGCTGGATTTTGCCGTGCAATTATCAACCTTGATTAATCCTTTCCTTAAAGACTTCTCAATTGCAGATTGTTTCAAATTGGGAAAAATTCTTCTAATGTACCTATCGAGCCTAACGTTATTGTCTTCTACTAATATGGTTTTGATACCTTCTGACATCTTACTTATAAAAATTTTATTGTGTAAACTAAAATCTAACATACCTAATGTACTTCTCAGTTTCAGCTACTTGCATCGAGTGCTACGTGCTGGAATTTAGAGGATTATTTAACTATTTATAACGGCTTCATATTTTCCTACAGCTGAGTAAAGTGGTAACAATGATAGTTTCTCGATCATAGAGGGGAACGTTCAAAAAAGTGTGTCAAACCGCATTTTCAATTCAACTCAATTTTTAACCTACCAGGAAAAAAGATATCAAGTTGAGACATAGTTAAAGCCCAATTAGGCAAAGCAGTAATCCACTTTTGCTCTACCTTTT
>NZ_JAFEVH010000058.1:0-5951 GCF_048054155.1 Wolbachia endosymbiont of Nasonia giraulti | reverse complement strand
ACACATAACCAGAGTTGTTATTTTCTATTTTAGGCTCTTTTGTACTAAACTTTACAATATCGAAATAGTATGAAGTACCTAAAAAAAGAGAATTTTCAAGACTTAAAGCATATGATGTTAACTCGTTTGTACCTTCGCCTGCAATATCCCTACCACTACTAAAATATGTTAAGCTTGATTTGTAAGAATCAGAATGGTAAGCGATACCTGCATTCATATAATACGTATTATTTATTTCAGGATTACGCTTCTCACCAGATTTACCACCATTACCATACGAAAAAATGCAATCAAGATCGAACAATTTTAGCTTCAAACCAAAATTCCAGTGTAGTAATTGATTGCGGCATTCATAATTTTTAGAAGTCCCATCTGAGCAATCAGTTAAATTTTCTCTTGCAAATTCACCAGTCAAAGCTGTAGTAAAACCTATATCATCTGACAAGCTGTTTTTATAGGAAAGGCCAGCAGCAATTAAATTGCTGTACTGTAAGTTATTTTTTCCTGGAACATAACTGAATCCGAGTTGAAAGTTATAGATTTCAGGGGAGATGTAGTTAATTGATGATTGTTTTAACCCTAGTTCGAGTTCATTATAATCGCTATAAATATTGGGCTTGACCCAGAACACCTTGTCTTGATCATATCCAGGGTCACCATCTTTTTTATGATCACCGCGCAAATTTGCATAGTTTGTCCAATGACCATTTACTCCTCCAGCAGCTGCATAAATTTTTGAAGTGTTAATTAACATGCTCTGACCAACTAAACTTCTTTTACCATATTCAATTGATCCAAGTTCCTGGTTTTTTATGATAAAATACCATTCCTCCATGTCTAACTTTTCTATGTCTAACGCTTTTAGGTTTGCAATACCAGAAACCCCTGCCTTAACATTAACCCCCATTTGAGTATTTGGATAAACTTGCTGTAAATAAAGAAAGCGCAAGTATGAATAACTTGAAGTTTTATCCTTAGGCTTAGCATTGAAAGAATCTATGTTGAAGGCGTAGCCGAATCTCAAATCTATTTTTCCGTCTAGTTCTGCATAAAATATTTCCTTATCCAAAATTGTTTTAGAGCTAGCACTATTCTGCAAAAACAATGATGAAAGCAGTGCTACCAGGTAGTACTTTAACTTCATAAATAAACTTAAATCTTTATAAAAATTTAAGTTTAAACTCAATATAAATAAAAAACAACTTTTCAGAAGGCACCGCTGGTAGATTTTGCTGCCTGTTTTTGAGCTATATTCCCATAAATTATTGATACACTTGGTAATTTTCGCTTTAATAACTGCTTATTAATGGCAGAATGTATACGATTAATTATTTTAGATATACTTTTTACATCGCAGTTAATCAAAACAAAAAGCACTTTATTCTCATCAATATACCCTAGAAAATCATCACTACGGCAATTTTTATAAAAATGTTCTATGATAACTTTCAGTGCATTATTTGTCTCACTACAGCTACTATTTAAGCCAATCACTCCTATAGCTGCATTAATTTGATGTTGAAAGGCAAAATTTAATATAACGTATAACTCTAGAATAGTGGACTCATTGCCCGGTATATCGAATAAGTCATGGTTTTTATATTTTTTACCCATTAGATATTTATCTCTAAAGATTCCTAGTTTATGGGACAAACTGATATCACGTATTAATAGCTCATAATTTATTTTATTACTGGCAAATTGTGCAGTGCGGAAAACTTTTACTTTTGTCCTGATATCTTCTCCTTTAGCATCAGTTAAGGAAAAATCTATCACTTTAGGTAATATATCAAGTAAATCGTGCCCATTTTCGGTATACTCTAAATAATTCTTCATGTCGTCAGCTGCTCTTGCACTTAAAATATTGATTAACGGCTTATTAAGTAAATTCCCTTCCTCGTATTTTAACAAATTCCTTGCGGCTTGATTGAGCCCTAAAATTAACACGTTTTTTTTCTTATTATCCTGACAAACAGATACCACAGCATCATCTTTTCTTCTTGCAGTTATGAAATCATCCATACTTTCATTCTATACAGCGTATTTATAAGTATAATAAGATTATATTAAGATTTACTTACTTATTAATATGCTTAATTGGGTATAGGCAGAATGTCATATGGAATGGCTTTGTTGTAGAAGAATCAAGATTACTGTTTATAGACTTCAAGTTACTGCAAAAAATATTTTAAAACATAGTGATATCTTGACTTTACCTAGTTAATATTCCAAATTATAAAAAAACAGATAGTTCTATGACGACAAGTCTATTACAAGGCAAAAAGGGATTAATAACCGGAATAATAAATAAGAGATCAATAGCATACGGTATAGCAAAAACTCTCTCAGAGCACGGAGCAGAACTTGCAATCACCTACCAGAATGAAATAATAAAAGAAAAACTATCACCAATAGCAGATGAACTAAATGTGGAGCTAATATTACACTGCGACGTTTCAAATGAAAAAATCATAGATAACGCTTTCGAAATAATAGAGAAAAAATGGGGTACTCTTGACTTTTTGGTGCATGCAATAGCATTCTCCGATAAAAATGAGTTAGATGGTAAATATGTCAATACTTCACTGGATAACTTCCTCAATGCAATGCATATATCGTGCTATTCTTTCACTGCTTTAGCACAAAGAGCTGAAAAAATGATGTCAGGTGGTGGTAGTTTGCTTACTTTATCTTATTATGGCGCTGAAAAAGTTATGCCAAATTATAACGTTATGGGTTTATGTAAAGCGGCACTTGAAGCAAGTGTAAAATATATAGCATGTGATCTCGGGCCACAAAATATCAGAGTAAATGCAATTTCCGCTGGTCCAATCAGAACTTTAGCATCTTCTGGAATAAGCGATTTTCACTCCATATCAGAATGGAATAGAAATAATTCTCCGCTCAGACGCAATGTTACAATAGAGGATGTTGGCAAGGCAGCGTTATACTTATTAAGCGACTTAAGTAGTGGCACTACTGGAGAAATTTTGCACGTTGATTCAGGATATAACGTTGTGGGAATGAAGGTGGTTGACTGAGATCTAAATCCTTAATTCAAAGCGCTAGTTCCTTCGGGTTCATACACAACTCTATCAGGAGTTTTGTGACTGTGATTGCAGAAAACATCGAACATAAAATTCCTATTGATAGAGTGACAGAAAAGCCTCTTATTGCTCCACTGCCAATAATGAACATTATTCCTGCAGCAATTAATGTAGTGATATTTGAATCCAGTATTGTCTTTATAGCGTTTTTAAAC
The DNA here is from genome assembly GCF_048054155.1 of Wolbachia endosymbiont of Nasonia giraulti. Lineage (NCBI taxonomy): Bacteria > Pseudomonadati > Pseudomonadota > Alphaproteobacteria > Rickettsiales > Anaplasmataceae > Wolbachia > Wolbachia endosymbiont of Nasonia giraulti. The sequence continues at coordinate 2,689 of NZ_JAFEVH010000058.1, read as the reverse complement.
CCTTCTTCAATAGCACGTTCCACTCTCTTGCCAGATTTGATTTCCTCACGAATTCGCTCAAATATTAAAACATTTGCATCCACCGCCATACCAACAGTAAGTGCAATACCGGCAATTCCAGGTAAAGTTAGAGTTGCTTCAAGCAGAGTGAGAATTGATAATATAAGAACTACATTAGAAAAAAGTGCAACAGAGGCCAATACACCTAATTTGCCGTAAGTGATGATTATAAATAAAGCCACGGCTATAATAGAGATTGTTGCTGCCATTTCCCCTGCCTTTATTGATTCTTCTCCAAGACTTGGGCCAATGTTTTTTTCTTCAATTATTTTAAGTGGTGCTGGCAGTGCTCCAGATTTTAAAAGTATTGCAAGTTCGCTTGCTTGTTTTTCAGTGAAATTACCGCTAATTTCTCCCTCTCCATTTAAAATTGGCTCACGTATTGTAGGTACTGTTAAGACTGTGTTATCCAGAACAATTGCAAAAGGTTTTCCCACATTTTCTTTAGTGATTTTTGCGAATCTTTTACTCGCTATGCTGTCAAATTTAAAATGCACTGTTGGTTTACCTAAGTGACCAAATCTAACTGATGCGTTAACCAGCGAATCACCACCTATTTCAGTTTTGCGGAATATTGGATAAGAATTACCTAAAGAATCCTTGAGCATGACAGTGGTTTCATGGTCTATATCCTGCACCTTGGCTATGTTAGTGTTTGCCAAATGAAAAGCTAGCTTAGCAGTTTTGCCAAGCAGAGATTTTATCTGCTTGGTATCTTCTACTCCAGGCACCTGCACTAATATTTTATTCTGCCCTTGTTTTTGAACGCTGACTTCCTTTGTGCCAAGTTTGTCCAAACGGCGCTGGACATTGTTTATTGATTCTGCAGCTACTTCACTGATCAAAGAATTTTTATAATGGGGTTTATACGAAATGAGAATCGAAGAATCTTTTCTATTTAGTTCTAAATTTGGATTTATCGCATTAATCAACACAGATGCTTTTTTATAATCATCAATATTATTTAAAGTTATAACGCTATTTTGTACGTTAGATTCAATATTTTTTGTTAGCAATGTCTCTTTTATTTCGTTAGCTAGCATGCTTAGCTTTTCCTTAAAATAGAAGTCTAAGTCTATGTTTAAAAGCAAAGATGCCCCTCCTTTCAGGTCAAGACCTAAGTTTATTCTTTTTTTCGAAATAAAAAGCTTATTATCAAAGAAATTTGGCAGTGTTATGTATAAAGCAAGTAAACAGATGCATAATACTGAAAAAGATTTGATTATAAGTCTGTTGTACATAAGTTGTAGGTTTAAAATTGTAATAATTGATTGTAAGTTAAAAATAGATTTTTGTAAAATTCTCTATTTGACCTTACCCAGAAAAAGTAGAGAGAAAGTTAAGACGTTTTTATCATGAGAATAAATTGTGCAGGAATGCAATAGTTAATAGTAGAATGTCTACGTTATTTGTTACAAAAGATTTCTATGTATTCAAATATGGCAGTTCTGGTTTGTTGAGCGAGAAGTATCAATAAGCAGCTCCCTTTTAAGTGAACTTTTCTGCAACAGAGTTATCGTAACAACAGCCCTTATGGCTCATGCTGGAAATGATGTTTTTTGTATTCAATAGAAATTGGTAATTTTGAGAGGTATACTGTGACCCTTGATCGCTATGTAACAGCAGATTTTTATCGGGTTTGCGTTTATCAACGGCCATTAATAAAGAGTTCATAACCAATTGTTTATTTATTGCACTACTCATTAACTACCATACGTGAGAATTATTGCTGCCAAATATAGCCATCCCTCCTTGGTTTTGATGTAAGTAATCCCATACTTTATTTGGTTGATCAACAATAAAGTTTTGATCTAGTATATTGGGAGCTACAGCTCTATTATCTGTTTGTTGTTTTTTAATTTTAAACTTTCTTCTCAGTATAGCCCTGATGTCATTTTTCTGCATAATACTTTGCACCGTTTTCAAATTGCAACTTTTACCCAAAGCCTTCAATTCAGCATGAATTTTAGGAGCTCCATATCTACATTTAGAAACTTGATATATTTTTTTGAATAGCTGCGAGTAGCTCTTTATTTGCTGATTCTCTACTGCTTATTTTTCTTGTGGTCCACTTATAGTAGCCACTAGCAGAAAATCCTACATAATTCCTGTACTTTATAGCAGTTACTATATAAAAAAATATTTTACTCTTTTTGACTGGCCAGGGCTTTTTTTTAAATGTCTCTTTCCCTTGTTACTCTTGCTTTGTAAATCAAACCTCTCTTTGTCGTAAGGAGCCATGTTACCTCTACCTGGAAATGCATCTGCTGCCGACTTTTTTTCGTTATATTTCTTCATCCATTTTCCTAATACACTATCCCTTATTCCTAGATCTCTTGCTACTTTTGCAACTGGTTGACCTACCTTTCTTTGTTCATTTGCCAGCTTAACAGCTTCCAATTTGAATTCTGCCGTATATTCTCTTACCATTTCTAATCCTCCAAAATTTTATTTTACCCGAAAAAACTCTTTTCTTTCTCTCCACTTTTTCTGGGTAAGGTCAGTTTACTGGCCTCTCCATGAGTGAGATTGAAAAATTAAGTGGAAATCTGTGAACGGTTACCTTGGATGACAGAAAAGAGTGTTGGAAGGAGGCAATATTAAAAACTTAATTTCAGTCCAGCCAAGA
>NZ_JAFEVH010000057.1:0-6286 GCF_048054155.1 Wolbachia endosymbiont of Nasonia giraulti | reverse complement strand
TGACAGGATATTTGTTTCTAATTCTTTATAATCTACCAAACCAGTAGTTCTATTTGCTTGACTCATATCAAACCTCCATTTTTTATATCAATTTATTACTTTTTTTTCGGTTTGACACACTTTTTTGAACGTTCCCGAAAAATATTATTAACATTAAACAAGGGACTGATATTAGTTTTCAATTCTTCTGTCAGTTAATTCATATCTGTCAGATTAAGTTGTGTCTAATACAGCAAATCCAAATTTCTATTTGATCTTACATTCTTATTGTAATAACCTCTATGGATCACACAGCATTAGTCGTGTATCTGAACAGATACTTTTGTACATGGATCAGCTTTATGTGTATCAATTCTGTCTGCTTCAAGTTTCCAGCGAAACTACTTTCTAATGTATTGCTTTCAATCAAGTTCTTTGTTAAGCTCACTGTTAGTGGATGTTCAATTATCTTAACATAAAAATCAAGGCAGCTTTAGGTATAAATACGAGTAACTCGTATAAGTAAAGAGGCTATAAGAAGTTTCTTACCATTCTATTCAAACGGGTTTTAAACTTTTGAAATGTCATGACATTGTTGATACGTTTGTCAAGAAACGACAGGGTATCTACAAAATCTTCTGAATAATCATTGATAAAAAAAAGTATCGTACTTAAGTACACTCCAGCTAATATTGCTCTTTTTGTATAGTAGTTAAAATCTGTTGATTGATCATGAATGCCATACCAAATCGCGCTAACAGTTCTGTACAAGAGTTTACTAGAAAAATATGTATTTTGGGGTAATATAGAGAATGATAAAACATTTTTTAAAAACTCTCTGTAATTTTGTAACTTAGCATAGTTTGAAAGGCGTATTTGGACAGCTAACTTTATCCGCTCTCTTACCTTCATATCTTCTAAATTGGAATTCCAAAGTTCAGTTTCCATTGAGCTATTTAAGTCCTCTGCTATGTACTCCAAAGCACTATATATTCCATTTTGAAATTTACAAAAACTATTGGCTAGGTTAAGGTTCGTGCACACTTTCAATAAGGTTGCATCACTTATTCCTTCAAATGGAATAACCTTAATCAGCTCATCTACTATTAACTTTTGTTCCATACAATATTATACTAAACATCACATATAATTATACCTGAGATTTTCAAACATTCTGCAAAATGCTTCACCGCGCTCTTCAAAATTTTTCCACTGATCAAAAGAAGAACATGCAGGAGAAAGTAATATCGCTACTTCTTCTTTGCTATTTATGGCCTCTTCAAAAGCCAGTTTAAATGCGTTTTCTAGATTATAGCACTTCACATAATCTATTTTGTTCTCCATAATGTTTGCAAAAACTTCAGTTGATTCTCCAATAAGAAAAGCTTTTCTAATCTTGGTGAAATGCTTGCTTAATGATTCTATTCCGCCTTTTTTGCTTTTTCCGCCAACAATCCAATATATGTTTTTATAAGATAAAATTGCCTTTTCGGTCGATTCTGCATTGGTTGCTTTGCTATCGTTGATAAAAAGTACATTATGTATTTTGCCAAGAAATTCATTTCTGTGTCTTAGCCCTGGAAAGGATTTGATTTCATTGACAATAGTGCTGCTATCTACTCCAAGTAACTTGCACACAGCGTGTGCAGCTACTATATTTTCTACATTGGATACTAGGTTTACTTTCATATCACTCATTGATAAGTTGTGATTCTCTAGTTTTAGCGAGATCTCCTGAATCTCAGCACTCCTTTTGTCATCCAAGTAGCTGACACTGGGATCCAGATAATTTCGATCTATACCAGTAATCTGTTCACTATAATCAAGCAAATTGTTATCTGCCAATGATATTAGATCTCTTGCACTACCCTCTGTCATCTGAGTAGTTGGCAATGGTTTTTCTTTTCTGGTCACGCGCTGGAATGACACCAGGGAATATGTTACTGAAATTGGAATTTTGTTCCCAGTGAATTTATTGAATACATCAGCGGTAATTTTGTTATCACATCCTATCACGGCAATCTTGCTACTGTTTATCAGTTTTAATTTAGTTGCTATGTAGTTATTCATACTTCCATGTCTATCTATGTGGTCTGGTGTGATGTTGAGCAATACAGAAATGTCTACATTAATTTTATTTATTAGCTCCAATTGAAAAGAGGAGAATTCAATTACATAAATTTCTGCATCTCTTTCTAAATCCAAAATAGGCACACCTAAATTCCCGCCAATAGCTACTTTTTTCCCTGTGGATTTTAATATGTGCCCTATTAGTGACGTGGTGGTTGATTTGCCATTTGTTCCAGTGATGCCTACAACCTTCTGGCTTGTAGTTTTAGTTTCAAGAAATAGCTCAATGTCTGATTTTATTTTGCAGTCAAAGCTTCTTGCAAGTTTTACTACCCAATGCGCTGGTATTGGCACTCCAGGGCTCAAAATTAGTGTGCTTATCTCATGCCAATTATACTCATTGGGATGAGTATAGTTACACTCTTTATATATCTTTTTTGCATTTGCTATTTGCTCTTTATTATCATCCCATGCATATATTTTTGCACTGCTTTTTGTTAGAGCATTAATAACGGACAAACCAGTTTTACCAAGGCCGAAAACCGCAACACTTTGATTTTTGTATTTGTTTAGTTGCACTTCTAGATAACTTATGCGAACCATTTTATAAAGATATAATACAAATTATAATGACTTCTTCCATAGTTTTTGGCAGTGCTTAACTTTATTGTCACAACCTTAGCCAATAGAAAACTCCTTGACACATTTTGCCAACTCCCTTGCCATGACAATAAGAGTATTTATCCTTTAGAATTAATTAAGAGAAAATTTTTCTCGACTTCTTGTATAATTTGATAAAAGTGATCAAAATCTAAGCCTGCACTACCAATTAAAACTCCCAATAGATTTGGAATACTGAGCAAGTTTCCTATATTTTCTGAGTTGACTGAGCCACCATATATAATGTGTTTTTTACCAGTACACAATTTTATTATCTCTATCACCTCAGCAATTGCGTCATTATTTGGCACATTTCCTGTTCCTATTGCCCATATCGGTTCGTATGCTATGGTATATTCACCTTGTGTTGGCAAACGGTTTTTGCATTGATATTCTATTACTTCTTTTGTTTTTTTATTTTTATAATCTTCTGAATTTTCACCTACACAGATGATTGGGTGTAATCCTGATTCTATTGCTGTTTTCGATTTAAGTTTTATTTCACTATCTTTTTCATGAGCCCTTTCAGAATGTCCAAGTATTACGTAACTACATCCTAGTTCCTTCAACATTCCTGCACTAATTTCACCTGTGTAAGAACCGAACTCTTTATGATGGCAATTCTGTCCTCCTATTTTAATATTATTGTTCAACCCTATACTGCTTGGAAATGATGTAAAAGGAGGGCAAATTACTAATTTAGAGGTAATTTCGTTGCTCTTGTTGTTAAGTTTGCCTATAAAGTCAACAAATGAAGAACGTGTTCCATTCATTTTCCAATTTGCTACTATTAAAAAGGACATCAACTTTACTTGTATGGATAAGAGTGCCGGCTATCGGACTTGAACTGACAACCTACTGATTACAAGTCAGTTGCTCTACCAATTGAGCTAAGCCGGCATTAAATACACTAACAATATACAATTATTGATGAATTTTCGTCAACTAATTTTTAAAATACTGCATACTAAGATCATATGAAAAAATTTTCACTGAAGCCAAAAAAGAGTCTAGGGCAAAATTTTATTTTATCGAATGAGATAACAAAAAGAATAGTTGCCTTAGCTGGTAGCCTGAAAGATTTTAATGTTATTGAAATTGGTCCTGGGTATGGTGCGTTAACAAGAGAAATATTGGCGTATAATCCAAAGTTTCTACTTTCTATAGAAAAAGATAGTAGTTTAGTGAAACATCACGAACAATTGCTAAATGAGCATCAGGGAAAATATAGAATTATAGAAGCAGATGCACTTAATGTTGTAGAAAAAGAGCTGGTAGAATGTCCAGTCAAAGTCATTGCTAACTTGCCTTACAATATCTCAGTAGCGTTATTTTTAAAGTGGTTAAATAATATAAAATTTTTTACGAGTTTGACGTTAATGTTCCAAAAGGAGGTAGCAGAGCGTATTACAGCAGAACCTAGTTCTAAAGATTATGGTTCCCTATCAGTGCTAAGCCAGTTACTATGCGACATAAAAAAGGAATTTGATATTGAACCTAAGGAATTTTTTCCAAGACCAAAAGTATATTCTTCAGTAATTACAGTAAAACCTTTACCCACTCCAAGATTTGCAGTAAATTTAGAAACCTTAACAAAGCTAACACGTGCTGTGTTCGCTCAAAGAAGAAAGATGCTGAGAAATAGCTTGCAAAGTATAACTAGTGATGTCTCAACTACTCTTGAGAATGCTAAACTGAGTGGAGACGAACGTCCAGAAAGCTTAACTATTGAGCAGTTCTGTTTGCTAGCAAATAATGTAATTTTGCGATAAATATATTAGGAGCTACATCCCTCTTCTATCCTATTTTGATCTAAAAATAGCTGTAGCCAGGCTAATTTTGCAAAAGCTCTATTGCAATTTCATTAATTGGCGTATAAGCTTTAAATAAAGCATATGAAAAAAATGGAAGCTTGTTATTCGTTTGACGATGTACTTCTCTTACCGGCCTATTCTGATGTATTGCCTCGTGATGCAGACACAAGAACTTATCTAACAAATAATATAGAACTAAATATCCCTCTCATATCCTCTGCAATGGACACTGTCACTGAATCAGGTTTTGCAATAGCTATTGCCCAACATGGTGGAATAGGTTGCATACATAAGAATTTATCAATAGATGAACAAGTGTTAGAAGTAAGAAGGGTGAAAAAATATGAAAGCTGGATCGTGTATAACCCAATTACAATTTCCCCAGATAAAACGGTTGCAGAAGCAGTTTCATTAATGAGAGAGTATAATTATTCCGGAATTCCTGTAGTTGATCAACGCAAGTTAGTGGGAATTTTAACTAATCGAGATGTGAGGTTTATTGAAGACCAGAACATGAATATAAAAGTTTCCGAGGTAATGACAAAAGATAAGTTAGTAACAGTTCGAGAGCAGGCAGTAAACAGCGCCTCAGCAATGAAATTGTTGCATGCAAATAGAATAGAGAAGCTTTTGGTTGTTGATGAAAATTCTTGTTGCATAGGTCTAATCACAGTTAAAGACATCGAAAAATACAATAGATATCCAAATTCATGTAAAGACAGTAAAGGTCGACTCAGAGTTGCCGCTGCAATTGGTACTGGTAAAAAAGATGGTATAGAAAGATGTGAAGCTTTGGTCGAAGAAGAAGTTGATGTGGTTATTGTAGATACCGCTCACGGTCATTCCCAGAACGTTATCAGCACTATTAAGGAAATAAAAAAGATGTACCCGAATACTCAATTAATCGGCGGAAATATCACAACAACAGAGGCTGCTGAAGCGTTGATTGATGCTGGTGTTGATGCAGTGAAAGTTGGAATAGGGCCAGGATCAATTTGTACTACCAGAATAGTTACAGGCGTTGGTATGCCACAATTCTCTGCGATCAAGAATATTGCAGAGGTTTGTAAAACAAAAAACGTCAGACTAATTGCTGATGGTGGAATAAAATATTCGGGAGATGTTGCAAAAGCTATTGCAGCTGGTGCTGATACTGTGATGATAGGTTCAATCTTTGCTGGTACTGAGGAAAGCCCAGGTGAGATTATCATGTATAAGGGTAGAGCATATAAGGAATATCGAGGAATGGGATCTATTAGTGCAATGAAACGAGGGTCAGCTAGCCGTTATTTTCAAGATTCAAAACTTGATTTAGTCCCACAAGGAGTAGAAGCAAGAGTTCCTTTTAAAGGTCCAGCTTCAGGAGTGATCTGTCAGTTAATTGGTGGGTTGCAAGCTGCAATGGGCTACACTGGCAACCGTAATATAGAAGAGATGAAAAAAAACTGCAAATTTATCACTATTACTTCATCAGGATTAAGAGAAAGTCATGCTCATGATATAATCATTACACAGGAAGCTCCAAATTACGCTTACCAAGCATCTAATTTATCATCTGATTCAGAGTAGATACAATCCCCTTTTGAGGGTGTCATTTCAACACTGGTACACAATTGTATAAACATGGGAACGTTCAAAAAAGTGTGTCAAACCGCATTTTCAATTCAACTCAATTTTTAACCTACCAGGAAAAAAGATATCAAGTTGAGACATAGTTAAAGCCCAATTAGGCAAAGCAGTAATCCACTTTTGCTCTACCTTTT